>NZ_JADEXH010000095.1:0-3640 GCF_015207205.1 Sphaerospermopsis sp. LEGE 08334
AAACAGGAGACCTAGCCCGTTACCTAGCAGATGGGAACATAGAATACTTAGGACGCATAGACAACCAAGTAAAAATCAGAGGATTCCGCATCGAGTTAGGAGAAATAGAAACCGTACTCAATCAACACCCTGATATCCAGACATCTTGCGTCATCGTCCGTGAAGACAACCCCCAACAAAAGCAACTAGTAGCCTACATCGTAGCAAACCAGCAATCCACACTAACCATCAGTCAAACGCGCCAATATCTCAAAGAAACACTTCCAGAATATATGGTGCCTCACAGTTTTGTCACACTAGAAACCCTACCCATAACACCCAACGGCAAAATAGACCGTCGAGCCTTACCAGCACCACAAACCCGTACAGCATCAGAAATAGAACTTGTCCCCCCAAGGAATCAAACCGAAAAAATACTAGCCCAGATTTGGGCAGAAGTCCTCAGAACAAAACAAATAGGAATTCACGATAACTTCTTCGAACTTGGAGGAGACTCAATTCTCAGCATCCAAATTTTAGCCAAAGCCAAACAAGCAGGACTACAAATAACAGCCAAACAACTATTCGCCAATCAAACAATCGCCCAACTAGCAGCAATAGCAACCACAATCAAAACCATAGAAATAGAACAAGAATTAGCCACAGGTAAATTACCACTAACACCCGTTCAACAATGGTTTTTTGAGCAAAACCTGACACAACCACACCACTTCAACCAAGCATTCCTGCTATCAGTACCCAGTGACATAAAACCAGAACTATTAAAACAAGCATTACAGCAATTACTAACACATCATGATGCCCTAAGACTAAATTTTAGTCAAAAAAACTCCAATTGGGAACAAACATACACCCCTCCAAAAGACAAAATAGCCTTCCGTGAGATAGACCTATCAAAAATTCCAGAACATAAACAACCAGAAGCCATTGAAGCACAAGGAAACTTATTACAAGCCAACTTAGACATATCAGAGAACCTAGTACAAGTAGCCTTATTCCATCTAGGGATAGAAAAAAGAGCCAGATTACAAATAACCATCCATCACCTAGCCATTGACGGCGTTTCCTGGAGAATCTTATTAGAAGACCTACAAACAGCCTACCAGCAACTTGAGCAAAGTAAAACCATTCAACTACCCGCCAAAACCACCTCTTTTAAAGACTGGTCAGAGAAACTAACAACTTATGCCCAATCACAAACCCTCAAATCCGAAGCAGCTTATTGGTTGAACGAAACTCGCGCCGCAGTTCCTGCCATCCCTGTAGACTATACAAACAGGGAAAATACCGTTGCCGCAGCGAGTACAGTATTATCATCCTTAAGTGAGGCACAAACTCAAGCCTTACTACACGATGTACCAAAAGCTTACAACACACAAATTAACGATATCCTACTGACCGCCTTAGCCTTAGTGTTGAGCAAATGGACAAACTCTAAAAATGTTCTCTTCAACCTAGAAGGACATGGACGGGAAGATATAGTTGATAGTGTAGATTTATCACGGACAATAGGTTGGTTTACAACCATCTTCCCCGTAGTAGTAGAACTACCAGCCGCAGACAATCTAGGGGAGACATTAAAAACAGTTAAAGAACAACTGCGGGCTATTCCCAACAAAGGCATTGGTTATGGACTATTGCGCTATTTGAGACAAGAACCAGAAATTGCCAGTCAACTAAAGACATTACCCCAAGCCGAAATCAGTTTTAACTACTTAGGTCAATTTGCTCAACAGATTAATACCACCTCCTGGATGCAGCCAGCTAGTGAGTCAGCAGGAAGAATGCACGGTTTACAAAACAACCGCCCTTATCTGCTAGATATAGACAGCATGATAGCTGAAGAACAGTTGAGAATACAGTGGACATACAGCACAAATCTTCACCAAGCAGCCACAATTGAAAAACTAGCACAGGAATTTGTAAACACATTACAGGACATCATTACCCATTGTGCATCAGGTGAAAATGGAGGTTATACACCTTCAGACTTCCCATTAGTCAAGCTTAACCAGGTAGAACTAGACCAACTATTAGCAAGTTTAGACACCTGTGTTGAGCGTAGCCGAAACAAAACCAACAAAACTAACTGGCGGAATATTGAAAATATATATCCACTGTCCCCAATGCAAGAGGGGATGCTGTTTGAAAGCTTGTATGCCCCTGATTCTCAAGTATATTTTGAACAGTCAATTTACAATTTGAGTGGTAGACTAAACCTGTCAGCATTTGAAAAAGCTTGGCAGCAAGTGTTAACAAGACATTCAATATTGCGGACTGCTTTTATTTGGGAGCAATTGGCACAGCCGGTGCAAATAGTTTATCGGCAAGTGGATGTTAAACTAGAGAGCCATGATTGGCAGCACCTATCTGCTCAAGAAGCACAACAAAAATTAGAATTGTTGGTGGAGTCTCAGAGAAAAAAGGGTTTCCAGTTGTCTACTGCACCATTAATGCAATTGACTGTTATACAATTGAGTGCAGATAGTTATCAATTTGTGTGGAATTTTCATCATTTATTGCTTGATGGTTGGTCAGTGCCTTTACTTTTCCAAGACCTATTGTATTTTTATCAAGCAATTATCAAGGGTGAAAATCCAACACTAGCACCAGTGTTAGGCTATGACAAATATATTGCCTGGTTACAACAACAAGATTTGAGTAAAGCTGAAGAATTTTGGCGAGAAAAACTGCAAGGTTTTACAGCACCAACTCCGTTAACAGTTGATAAATTATCTTCACAGGGTAAACAATTAGATTCTAGTTATAGACAAGAAAAAATCCGACTGACAAGGGAGGAGACATCAGCTTTACAGACTTTTGCTCGAAAGCATCAACTGACGATGAATAATTTGGTGCAGGGAGCGTGGGGTTTATTGTTATCTCGCTACAGTCAGGAATCAGATGTTGTTTTTGGTGCTACTGTGTCTGGTCGTCCACCATCTTTAATGGGTGTGGAGTCAATGGTAGGATTATTTATCAATAGCTTACCGGTGAGGGTTAAAACTTGTCCTGAAACTGAAGTTTTGACTTTGTTGAAAGATTTACAAACACAGCAAGTAGAGTCTGAACAATATTCCTATAGTTCATTGGCAGATATTCAAAGATTGAGTGATGTTCCTGGGGGAAGTTCTTTATTTGAGAGTCTGGTTGTTTTTGAGAATTATCCGGTTAGTGAAGCAGCACAAAAAAACAATTATGGTTTTGCCATAGATAGTGTTCAGGCGATTGAGCAAACGAATTATCCTTTGACGGTGGGAGTGATTCCTGGTCAGGAATTACTGGTAATAATTAGTTATGATGGTAGCAGATTTGATGATTTGGTGATTGGTCGTTTGTTGGGACATTTCCAAACATTGTTATCTGGAATTGTTGTTAACCCTAAGGCGCAAATTTGCCAATTACCATTACTCACAGAAGTTGAAAAACACCAGCTATTAATAGAATGGAATGATACTGAAGTTGAGTATCCTGTTGATAAATGTATCCATCAGTTATTTGAAGAACAGGTGCAGAAAACACCCGATGCTGTAGCTGTGGTGTTTGAAAATGAACAACTCACCTATCAACAATTGAATAATCGAGCGAATCAATTAGCACATTACTTGCAATCCTTAGGAGTCAAACCAGAGACATTAGT
>NZ_JADEXH010000096.1:0-3640 GCF_015207205.1 Sphaerospermopsis sp. LEGE 08334
CCCCAGTCCCCAGTCCCCTATTCTGCAATTTTCTGCAAATCAGGGCGTTCTTCTGGCAAAATTGCCCCTTCTACTGGGCAAACTTGTAAACAGATACCACAGTCGATACAGGTGACAAAGTCTATCCAGTACCAATCTGTACCTTTGACGTTTTTACCAGGTCCTTCATGAATGCAAGCTACAGGACAAGCATTTACGCAGTCAGCAACGCCTTCACAAACTTCCGTTACTATTGTATGTGGCATTTTCTCGTTCCCCTCTCTTGATTGAATCAGCAGTTTCTAAGTTAACAATTTGTAATATTAACGCAAGTAATCCGCTTTCAGTAATCAGATTTCAGTAATCAGCTTTTATTAATCAACAAATAACAAGAAAAGAACCGCAAAGGTAAAGATTAACATTAGCTGACGGCTGATAGCTGACGGCTGATAGCTGTATTACCTGTTAACGAACTGCTTCAATAGTGGGTGTACCATCGGAGTTAATCCAGGCGATTTGGGCGATAGAGCGATCGCGTGCATAGTTCCGAATTTCTTCTGCATCCCTTCCCCCCAAGTCCATTTCTACCCGTACTAAATGGGCAGAATCTCGTAACTTTTGGGCATAAGCAAAAGCAGCAGCATCAGCATTTTGATCTTCTGGAACTACTAACCAGTTACTTGCAGGAATACTCTGCGGTAATTGCTGACTCGATGCTAAAACTTGGTATAAATCATCAATGCTTAATTCAAAACCAATCCCAGGAATATTTTGCCCTTGGGGATGATATAGCCCTAAAAGCCGGTCATAACGACCACCACGCCCTAAAACTAACGCCTGACCTTCAGTATCACTAACTACTTCAAACACAATTCCTGTGTAGTAGTCAATAGTTTGAATCAAACTGAGATCCAAAATCAAAGAAAATTTACCTTCTGATTCTAGTAATTCTACTAGGGATTTCAGGTTATTTACCGCTGCTTGTTGGTCAGCATCTAAATCTAAACTGCTGACTTTTTGCAGCACATCAGCACTATTGCCACGCAAATCTAACATGATTCGGGCGCGTTGGTGCAATTCTTCACTCAGAGGTAAAGTATCGAGAGTGACACGATCCAAATTTGCGATCGCATTTCTCACTTCACTTTTGATATTAGCCGGAAAAGCATCCAGCAGAGATTTAGTAATTCCCGCCTCACCTAAAATCAACTGCCATCCACGCAAATCTAAAGCTTCTAAACAATTAGCTACCAACAAAAGCACTTCTGCATTTGCCAGTAAACCGTCCGCACCCAGCAACTCCACCCCAGCTTGATAATACTCCTGCTGCTGATTATGGCGCTTTTCCCAGTTGCGGCGAAATACATTAGCATTGTAATACAACCGTTGGGGATAGGTTGCTTCAGCCATGCGAGTAACTACAGTCCGAGCAATAGAAGCGGTGAGTTCTGGACGCAAACCCAATTCTTCATCTTGCCCATTTTGTAATTGTATGACCTTATGGCGCTGAATTGCTTCACCTGCCATCAGCGTATCCATCCGTTCCAACGTTGAGGTGATAATCCTGTGATATCCCCAACGATGAAAAACCTGTTGTAATCTATCTTCAATCCAGCGTTTTTGCGCCACATCCAAGGGTAATAAATCCCTAGCTCCCGCTGCTGGTTGATACACCATTATTTTTTCTTCCCACCAAACAAACCACCAAATAAACCACCATTTCTAGACTTATCGGGTTGGGTATCTCCATTATTGGCAGGTTTCCTTCCCTGATTAGTACCAGATTGATTTCCTAAAACTTTATCAAGTTTAGGCTTCCATTCCAAAGCTAATTTTTCATTTGGATCTAATTTCAGTGCATTTTCAAAGTAAATCTTAGCCATTTTTAGCTGATTTTGCCGTAAATATATCATTGCCATCCAGCTATGACAGTGACTATTTTTAGGAGCAAGCTTCAAAGCATCTTGTATTTCCACCATTGCCTGAGCAAACTGCTCATTTTCAATCAAAGTTTGAGCGCGTCGCAGATACTGTTCTACCACCGCATCTGTTTTTGGTGTAGGAGGAGGGGGTGGGGGAGGAGGTGGAGTGCTAGAATTACCAGAGGCTTTAATAGACTGAGGCGTAGTCATTAACCGTCCTGCACGCCGCATCAGGTAAACTAAATTCAATTCGCTAACTTGGGCAATGATTTGGGGAGTTTGCAGCAAATCAACAAATTGAGTTTCGGCAATTTTAGCCAATTCCTGTTGATACAATAGTTCAATATTGGGAGCGATCGCTAATTCCTTGGCTGCATCTGTAGTCAGTACCACTTCTCCCGGCTCTTGTGCTAGACGTTTGCCCATTTGCGACAAAATTACAGTATATTCAGCACGATTACGCTTTACAGACAATTTTTCATAAGCAGGATTAACCAGTTTAGATAATAATTCAGTGGCTATCTCTTTTTCATGACTTTTGATCACAGCAGCACTATCTGGGTGCAAGCGACGGGCGATGTTGAGATAGCGTTTACGTACTTCCCCGGCACTAGCGTCAACTGGAACACACAAAACTGCGTGATGATCTACAAAATCATATTTAAATAATCCGCCATCTATTTTAAAAGACATATAGAAATGTTGCACCCAAGCAGCAATTTTTTTAAGTTTACCCAGTCAGTAATATTGAATTAACAGATATTAGTAATTTTGCCATATTACCAAGCTGACAAAGGCGAAATTTGCATTAGTGTCTGACTGAGACTGTTATGAATATAACCGTTAGTAGCCAGGATTCTGCCAGAATCAATTTGTAAATCTCCACCATTATAAGCTGTCACCTGACCCCCAGCTTCTTGTAATAAAATTATACCAGCAGCAATATCCCAAGGTGCAATACCTCTTTCCCAATAGCCATCCACACGGCCACAGGCAACATAAGCTAAATCTAAAGAAGCAGAACCGCCACGCCTTACGCCTTGGGTAAGATGGGTAAGATGACAAAATTCTGCATAGTTATTATCCTTGGTTTCCCTGCGGTCATAAGCAAATCCTGTTACTAACAAACTTTTACTCAGTTCAGAAGTTTGAGAAACCTTGATAGGTCGGCGGTTGCGTGTTGCACCTAAACCAGCAGCAGCCCGGAATAATTCATTATGGAAAGGATCATAAATTACACCGACTTTTGGCACTCCCTGAATAAACAAACCAATGGAAACAGCAAAACAGGGATATTGATGGGCGTAGTTAGTTGTACCATCTAGAGGATCAATAGCCCAGAGATATTCACTGGTTTGATTTCCCAATTTTCCTGATTCTTCCGCGAGAATGGAATGTTGGGGAAAGTGCCGGTTGATAATTTCCAAAATCACTTTTTCAGAAGCTTTATCAGCAGCGGTAACTAAATCACCAGGTCTGCCTTTTTCGGTAGTCGCGTCTTCGACTTTACCTAAATAATCTTGCAAAATTACACCAGCAGATAAGGCAGCTTCGGTAGCGATATCGAGAAAAATTTGTAAGTTAGTCATTAGTTATTAGTCATTAGTCATTGGTCATTAGTCATTAGTCATTAGTCATTAGTCATTAGTCATTAGTCATTAGTCATTAGTCATTAGTCATTAGTCATTAGTCATTAGTCATTAGTCATTAGTCATTAGTCATTAGTCATTAGTCATTAG
>NZ_JADEXH010000097.1:0-3388 GCF_015207205.1 Sphaerospermopsis sp. LEGE 08334
AACATACCACAAATAACCCACAATACTCTCTTGCTTAGGAAGGGATTGTATACCACACACTCACTAAGTCAAGCCTTCACTACGTCTCATTCTTCGGGCTTGACTAAGTTCGTTAGTGTGGTCTAAATCCTCTTTTTTGTAAGCAAGAGAGATATGGGGGAACAAACTATTTGACTACTTACCTACCTACAAACCTTGTTATTTCTAGCGTGAAAGTCATAACAAAAGTTATTCAATAAAGTTATTCAATAACTTAACTCATAACCTACTAACCATACTAAAAATAGGAACTAATGACTTTAGTTAATTCTCCAGCTATCCTATCCTCACCCAGTGCTTTTGATAATTCAACTATCCGTAGTAGATCATCTTTCAAAGATAAAGTTGTATCTTGACTTTTGACTTTCAACTTCTCAGATTTTGGAGGATGATTTTTATACCATTCTCTGTCACTGCTGAAAATATCTTTAGCTACTTCATTTAGCGTATGAATATCAGGTATTGATTTACCAAGATATATCTGACGTTTCTTTTGATTGACAGTCTTTATAGCGTAAAAATAACCGTTTCTATTGGTTATACATAAATAGCCATAGTCGGTTTTAATTTTCTCAGTTTTAATTTTCTCCATACTATTTTCTCCTGTTATGCCAGTCGGAATTACTTGACATATATTCAGTAACATCATCAATAGTTGATTCTAACTTATCAACTATTTTTTCTAATTGTTGCAATCTATGTAGCACACATTTTAATTGCTCTTCAGTTTTTACTTGGAAAATAGTCTCTACTTGAGTACGTTTTTTAGTTTCTTCTGATATTTTTATAATTAATCCAAGTAGCGTTAACGTAATAGTAATTATTCCAAAAATTATCTCTGTTTCCATTTTAGTTAGCCCTGTTAATTTGTCCTCTTAATTTGTCTAGTCATCTTTTACTACAAAGTTTTTCCCTGTTAAGTCAATTAACCAGAATGGTGGAATAGTACCACCAAAAGCTAAATAAGCATATCTGAATCTCACTGTAGCTACAGGACGGTATCTTTTCTCCTTATATTTCTTACCTGCTATGTTTATTGTTTTTTGTGTAGTGCCTAAATTAGGTTTTTCGGGATTAGAAATAGTAATTTTATCCTCATCAAAAGGTGCATCTATGATATTACAAATTTTACGGTACAAATCAATACCGTCTTGTTTATTGTTGACTAAAACATAATTACCACGATAAAAACCATGATTCTCATCTAAATAACTAACTGCTATTTTTCCAGTAACATAAGTCCAGCCTTTACCATCAACTATGAATTGTTGTTTTATTTCCCGTGCTAATTCTACTAATTGTGTTTTTGTTACTGACTGGTTAATTTTTAGTAGTCTAACTGATTTTTCCTTATCAACTTTAGATATTCCATCTGGCACTGCTGCACTATCCTGAGAAAAGTAGATAAATAACTGTGGATGCTTACTTGCATCAGTTTCTCTATCAAACTTACTTCCATAAAAATTAGCTAATCCTTGCCTAAAATAACCACAAATAAAATAGAAAAAAAACAGTCGTAACAAGACAACAATCAAACTATCGTCATCCTCATCTACTAAACATACTTGTTTAAGTTCCCCGCGCTTAGTCCCAAGTCGAGCAACATTGTTGAACCATTTTTCGACTAATGGGTTATATACGTATTTAAGGGTATTCCTAATTAATACAACTTGTTTAGCCGCCTTACTTAATTCAGTCATAGTCTTGTCCTTTAGTTTGCAGTGAAAGTTATTTAATAAAAGTATTCAATAAAATGAAAATAACGTTATATCAATAGTTTTGGATGTAATTATTAATATCCCGTTATTTACCAACAATGAATACTAGATTTATTTTGGTAGTCATAAATAAAGTTATTTAATAATTTTATTTAATAACTTATTTTATGACCTAACTAGATTACTCATCATCATCTGGATAAGCATCTTCCAGTAATTTTGCGATACCTTTACTTTCAGTAGTTTTTTTATCCTCATCTGCTTTAACCTTAATAGCTTCTGGTACTTCCTTACCTTGTTTACTTTCAGTACCTGGCTTTTGTTCTATTGCATCATAAGTATCTTTTGTAGCCTGTTCTAATCCTTCCTTAGCTGATTTTATGTTTAGTGGTTCTTGAGTCACTTGTTCAACCATACTCGCGGTTTCCTCAAAGTTGTTTAATTTAGTTATTAATGGATTGTTAAAGTTTGGAGTAATATTCATCCAACCATAAGCTTTTTCTCCAACTACACCCCAAATTTTTAGAGCGTTAGCAATTTTAGCATTTTGTCCAGAGATGGTATTTAGAGCGTTTACCATCGTGTCTCCCATGCTTAAGAGGCTAGAAAATAAATTAGCACCCGCTTGATAAATTCTGTTGTAGTAATTCCATTGTTTAATCCAATAGTCGTAATTGTTTTTACCAACAATGGATTTAACTGCATTACTAATTGCCGAATTAATAGCTTCTCCTACCTGAAATTCATTGCCGTTGTCATCCTTTAACCCGACTAAATCAACTACGTTTTGAATAGCTTGAGTCAGGGTCTGAACAATATTCGTAGATAACATAGCAGCATTGTGAACAGTGACACCAAACGTCATAACGTTTAGCGCACGGTCGATAACTAACCAATTGAAACCTTGAATCAGTTTTCCAGACAAACCTATAATACTTCCTCCTCTCATAATGGCTGGCCCTAACTTTTCATCCATCACTTTACCAAGCGCGTAAAGTGATGTACTTACTCCCAAGTTAGTTGTTGTAGTTTGATCAATTTTTCTCAAGAGAGCATTGTCGACTTGGTTGTTAACAACAGTCGTATTTTGGTTGTTGACGACATTGTTATTAGTGTTGTTAACTACATTGTTGTTGGTTATAAAGTTGTTTATCACAGTTAATGGATTAAGCCTTTTCAGAACTAGTTGTATACCAGCAATTGTTACCAATATTCCTGCTATTTGTGCAGTGAATAATGCAATCTTACCTAGTATTTCTGGTATCTGTTTTTGAAGTTTAGCCAGTTCTTGATTTACTGTTTTTTGTAGTCCAGATATTTGTGAGTTTATAAAAGCGGTTAGTTCCGACACCCGTGCGTTCAACCCACTAATTTCACTCCACAAATTACCCACTATTTTTGATAATTCGCCAGTGTAATTTTCTAAATTTTCAATTCGTGATTGTAGCCTGAGCATTGCCTGTCTAGCAGCTTCTGTAATGAATTTTATTTCATTCTCTAATCGCTGCATTGCTGATAAAGCACCAGCAACAATATTATCAACTTCTTTTTTTAACCCATCAATTCTATTGATAGCTATGTCTGCTTTATCGTTAGCTTTATTAGCTAAAGAATATCCATTAATTGCTAAT
>NZ_JADEXH010000009.1:0-139819 GCF_015207205.1 Sphaerospermopsis sp. LEGE 08334
CCCCCACACTCACGGAAACACCTAGTACAGACTCACTAGAAAATAATCCCATCCCGGAAACTACTACCACACCAGAAATTACGCCTAGTAATTAGCGCGATTAACGCTAAATTAAAGATAGTCCAGCTATTTTCCGGCTGGGTAAAATTTTCTATTTTTACAGTAATTACTCGTAAGTAAATTGTCAAACACATTACTAATTACAGGGACTGATACTGGGGCTGGTAAAACTTTTGTGACTACAGCCATAGCAGCCTATTGGCAAAAATATCGCCCTCAAAGCCGCTTGGGGATTATGAAACCCATTCAATCTGGGGAGGGTGACAAGGAGTTATATCAGTCACTTTTTACACTAAGTCAGACTCCAGAAGAACTCACGCCTTTGTATTTTCAAGCACCTTTAGCTCCACCCATTGCTGCTGCTAAGGAAAATCGGACTATAGATTTAGGTTTGGTTTGGCAAACTTTGTTAAAGTTGCAACAGCGAAGTGATTTTTTGTTGGTGGAATCTTTGGGAGGGTTAGGTTCACCAGTTACGGATGAATTGACGGTAGCTGATTTAGCGGGTGAATGGCGTTTACCTACGGTTTTAGTTGTACCTGTGCGATTAGGTGCGATCGCTCAAGCCGTGGCTAATGTAGCATTAGCAAGACAAGCTAAGATTAATTTGCGGGGAATTGTCCTTAATTGTACACAACCCCGATTTGATGAGGAAATAGCTGACTTAACACCACCGGAGTTAATTGAATCATTTACTCACATACCCGTTTTAGGTTGTTTACCTTATTTAGAAGCACCCACTAATTTAGAACTACTAGCGGAAGTTGGATCTAATTTAGATTGGGAAAGATTATTGTAAGAATTCAGGAGTCAGGAGTCAGGAGTCAGGAGTCAGGAGTCAGGAGTCAGGAGTCAGGAGTCAGGAGTCAGGAGGTAGGGGAAGTAAATAACCCAATTACCAATTACCAATTACCAATTACCAATTACCCATTAACAATTATGATTTCTACTATCCCAAATTCTGGTACTGAAAATCTCGCTCATGTGCGGTTACAAATTCGTGCTTTACAACCGCAGTTAATAGAATGGAGACGACGCATACATCAAAAACCAGAGTTAGGTTTTCAAGAAAAACTGACTGCTGAGTATATTTCCCAAAAGTTGCAAAGTTGGGGAATAGAACATCAAACCGGTATTGCGGAAACTGGCATTGTTGCTATTATTAAAGGTGAAAAATCTGGACATGGTAAAGTTTTGGGTATCCGTGCTGATATGGATGCCCTGCCAGTTAAAGAGGAAAATGAAGTACCCTATTGCTCCCAGTATGAGGGAGTGATGCACGCTTGTGGACATGATGGACATACTGCGATCGCAATGGGTACAGCATACTACCTACAACAACATCGTCAAGACTTCAGCGGTACTGTAAAAATCATCTTCCAACCCGCAGAAGAAGGTCCGGGTGGTGCAAAACCGATGATTGAAGCTGGAGTCTTGAAAAATCCAGATGTTGATGCCATGATCGGTTTACATTTGTGGAATGATTTACCTGTGGGGACTGTCGGAGTTCGTCCAGGTGCTTTTATGGCGGCTATATCCTATTTTAACTGTACAATTTTAGGCAAAGGTGGACATGGCGCACTCCCCCATCAAACCGTTGATTCAGTTATCGTTGCAGCCCAAATTGTCAACGCCTTGCAAACAATTGTAGCGCGGAACGTCAACCCCTTAGAATCAGCAGTAGTGACAATAGGTGAACTTCATGCAGGAACGAGAATGAATGTAATTGCTGATACAGCAAGGATGAGTGGATCTATCAGATATTTTAACACTGATTTAGCTGAATTTTTTGAAAAACGGATTGAACAAATTATTGCTGGAGTTTGTCAAACTCATGGCGCTAATTATGACTTAGAATATGTCAATCTTTATCCCCCAGTCATTAATGATCCAGAAATAGCGGAATTAGTCAGAAGTGTAGCAGAAACAGTAGTAGAAACACCTGTGAATATTATCCCAGAATGTCAAATTATGGGTAGTGAAGATATGTCATTTTTCCTGCAAGAAGTTCCTGGTTGTTATTTCTTTTTAGGTTCTGCCAATGCCGAGAAAAAATTAAATTATCCCCATCATCATCCGCGCTTTGATTTTGATGAAACAGCGTTAGCTATGGGTGTAGAAATGTTTGTTAGATGTGTAGAGAAATTTTTGAACTAATCTAATCTAATGTGATAATTGTGGGATAGGCATCTTGCCTGTTCCTAATTTTAATAATTTTATAAAATTTGTATAATTTATTCATTTATGGAATATAATAATGTATTAGTCACCATTGGCACGGTAAATTTTGATCAATTGGTAAATTTCTATATTCAGTTACTAGAACAAGAACCAAAAAAGATGATACCTAATGTTTATGCTGAGTTTAACATCCTGAGTTTAACTTTAGGTATATTTAAAGCAAAGAAAAATGATGAATCAGAATTTGTAAGCAATAGCAAAAGTCCGCTAAGTTTGTGTATAGAAGTGAGTAATTTAGAAAATGCGATCGCACACCTCACATCTTTCGGTTATCCCCCACCGGGAAAGATTTCTATAGCATCCCACGGCAGAGAAATTTACGCTTATGACCCCGATGGCAATCGTTTAATATTACATCAAGGTTATTAGTTATTAGTTATTAGTTATTTTTACCCAATCACCAGTCACCAATCACCAATGTCCATCACACAAAATTACAAATTAAATTTAATTCAATGGTATCCTGGCCACATTGCCAAAGCTGAAAAAAATCTCAAAGAACAGTTAAAAAGAGTAGATGTGATATTAGAAGTGCGGGATGCACGTATTCCCTTAGCTACAAACCATCCGCAAATGAATGAATGGGTGGGGAGTAAGTCGCGGGTGTTAGTAATTAACCGTTTAGATATGATTTACCCCCAAGTGCGATCGCTGTGGGTAGAATGGTTTAAAAGCCAAGAACAAGTCCCTTATTTTACTAATGCTCAACATGGCCAAGGTATCACAGCCATAGCTAAAGCAGCGCAAGCAGCAGGGGTAGAATTGAATGAACGCCGAAAACAAAGAGGAATGTTACCCCGTCCAGTGCGTGCCGTAGTGATTGGTTTTCCTAATGTGGGAAAATCAGCATTAATTAACCGTTTGTTAGGAAAGCGAGTTGTTGAAAGTGCAGCGCGTCCGGGAGTGACTCGTCAACTACGATGGGTGCGAATTTCTGAACAATTAGAATTATTAGATGCACCTGGTGTTATTCCTGCTAGATTAGATGATCAAGCAGCCGCAGTCAAATTAGCAATTTGTGATGATATTGGCGAAGCATCCTATGATAATCAATTAGTAGCTGCTGCTTTTGTAGATATTTTAAACGAACTGCAAGAAAGCCATCCTCATTTATTACCACCACACCCATTACTTTCACGCTACGAAGTTGATTCTATTATTCACACAGGAGAAGAATATTTGCACGTTCTCGCAGAACATCGTTATAAAGGAGATATCGAACGCGCTGCTAGAACTTTAGTTAGCGATTTTCGCAAAGGATTGTTAGGGAATATACCTTTAGAAATTCCACTGCAATAATTAGCTTCTAACTTTTAAATATTCTGCTCTGATTTGAAAAATCAACATTGTTCCTGTTTTTAGATTGGAGTTAACAAAAACAATCCAAAATCCAAAATCCAAAATCCAAAATAAATAACTTCTGACTCCTTGATCTCCTGCCTTTAATAAGAAACACCCAATTTTGATGGTAGCTGCTATCGTGAATGTGTGTAACACTAGGAAACTACCTGAAGTTAGTTTTTAACAGGAGATCAGGGAATGGCTATTGCTACCATTAATCCCGCTACGGGGGAAACTCTGAAAGTCTTTCAACCGCTGGAGGATGGGGAAATTGCGGCTAAAGTGGAATTAGCCCAGCAAAGTTTTCAGGAGTATCGTCAAACAAGTTTTGAGGACCGATCGCAATGGTTACTTCAAGCAGCGAATATTTTAGAACAGGAAAAGGCTGATTTTGCCAAAATAATGACTTTAGAAATGGGTAAAACCTTAAAATCTGCGATCGCAGAAGTGGAAAAATGCGCCCTCGTTTGTCGTTATTATGCCGAAAATGCCGCCAGCTTCTTAGCTGATGTCACAGTTAAAACCGATGCAAGTCATAGCTTCATAAAATATCAACCATTGGGCGTTATTCTCGCCGTTATGCCCTGGAATTTTCCTTTTTGGCAAGTTTTCCGGTTTGCAGCACCAGCATTAATGGCGGGCAATGTAGGTTTACTCAAACACGCATCTAATGTCCCCCAATGTGCCTTAGCGATAGAAGATATTATCAACCGTGCAGGTTTTCCCAAAGGAGTTTTTCAAACATTATTAATAGGTGCTACAAAAGTAGCTGATTTAATGGCAGATGATCGGATCAAAGCTGCTACATTAACTGGAAGTGAACCCGCAGGTGCTTCTTTAGCGGTTGCATCTGGTAAACAAATTAAAAAAACTGTCTTAGAATTAGGGGGAAGTGACCCTTTTATAGTCTTAGAAAGTGCTGATTTAGAATTAGCAGTAGCCACCGCAGTCACAGCACGGATGATCAATAATGGTCAATCTTGTATCGCAGCTAAACGGTTTATTGTTGCTGATCAAATTGCCGATGAGTTTGAAAAAATGCTATTAGCAAAATTTCAAACTTTGAAAATCGGTGATCCTTTTGCAGAAGATACAGATATTGGACCATTAGCAACACCCGATATTCGCCAAGATTTAGAAAATCAGGTGAAAATTGCGGTAGAAAATGGTGCTAAAGTCCTCACAGGTGGTAATGCTTTAAAAGATCAACCTGGCAATTTTTACCCACCTACTATTATCATAGATATCCCGGTAGAACATCCTATTGCTAAAGAAGAATTTTTTGGTCCAGTGGCTTTATTATTCCGAGTTGGGGATATTAATGAAGCGATCAAATTAGCTAATGATATACCCTTTGGTTTAGGTGCAAGCGCATGGACAAATAATGAACAAGAAAAAAATCGCCTCATTCAAGAAATTGAAGCCGGGGCAGTATTTATTAATGGCATGGTGAAATCAGATCCGCGTTTACCCTTTGGGGGAATTAAACGTTCTGGATATGGGCGAGAGTTGAGTATTCAAGGTATTCATGAATTTGTGAATATCAAAACGGTTTGGGTTAGGTGACAGGTGATACAATTTTGGATTTTGGATTTTGGATTTTGGATTGTTTTTGCCATCTCCAATCTAAAATCTCCAATCTAAAATCTAAAATTCCCCTGACTCCTGACTCCTGACTCCTTTAATTATTACTTTTGAGGAAATAATCATGAATACTGCTGAATTATTGGTACAGTGTTTAGAAAATGAAGGTGTACAGTACGTTTTTGGTTTACCTGGTGAAGAAAATCTCCACGTTTTAGAAGCTTTAAAAAAATCCTCCATTCAATTTATTACCACTCGTCATGAACAGGGTGCTGCATTTATGGCCGATGTTTATGGGAGGTTAACTGGTAAGGCGGGGGTTTGTCTTTCTACTCTTGGTCCTGGGGCGACAAATTTAATGACTGGTGTAGCTGATGCTAACCTGGATGGTGCGCCATTGGTAGCTATTACCGGACAGGTGGGAACAGATAGAATGCACATTGAGTCCCATCAATATTTAGATTTGGTGGCTATGTTTGCCCCAGTTACTAAGTGGAATAAACAGATAGTTAGACCGAGTATTACACCAGAAGTAGTAAGAAAAGCCTTCAAGCGATCGCAAACAGAAAAACCCGGTGCTGTTCACATTGACTTACCAGAAAATATTGCAGCCATGCCCGTAGAAGGTAAACCTTTACAAAGAGATCACACTGAAAAAACCTATGCAGCTTTTGCTAGTATTCGCGCTGCTGCTGCCATTATTTCCCAAGCAGTAAACCCGATAATTTTAGTAGGAAATGGAGCAATTCGCGCCCAAGCTAGTGACGCTGTAACCCAATTTTCTACCCAATTAAATATTCCTGTTGTTAATACCTTCATGGGTAAAGGAGTAATTCCCTATACCCATCCTTTAGCATTATGGTCTGTAGGATTACAACAAAGGGATTTTATCACCTGTGGTTTTGATCATGCCGATTTAGTCATCGCAATTGGTTATGATTTAATTGAATTTTCTCCTAAAAAATGGAATCCTGAAGGTAATATTCCCATTATCCATATTGCAGCTACTTCCTCAGAAATTGACAGTAGTTATATTCCCAAAGTGGAAGTAGTAGGGGATATTTCTGATGCACTGAATGAAATTTTAAAAGTCGCTGATAGACAAGGTAAACCTAATCCTTATGCTATTAGTTTACGTCCAAATATTCGTGCAGATTATGAAAGATATGCCAATGATGATGGATTTCCCATTAAACCACAAAAATTAATTTATGATTTGCGTCAAGTAATGGGACCCGATGATATTGTAATTTCTGATGTCGGCGCACATAAAATGTGGATGGCCAGACATTATCATTGTCATAGTCCTAATACTTGCATCATTTCTAATGGTTTTGCAGCAATGGGAATTGCAATTCCTGGTGCTTTAGCTGCTAAATTAGTCTATCCAAATCGTAAAGTTGTAGCTGTTACTGGTGACGGTGGTTTTATGATGAACTGTCAGGAATTAGAAACAGCTTTGCGGGTGGGTACTGCTTTTGTCACCTTGATTTTTAATGATGGTGGCTATGGTTTAATTGAGTGGAAACAGGAAAATCAATTTGGTAAAGGTAGTGCTGCTTTTGTCCATTTTGGTAATCCTGATTTTGTGAAGTTAGCCGAAAGTATGGGTTTAAAAGGTTATCGCGTTGAGTCTGCAACTGATTTAATTCCTGTTTTAAAAGAAGCTTTAATTCAAGATGTCCCTGCGGTGATAGATTGTAGGGTAGATTATCGGGAAAATTGCAAGTTTACGCAAAAAGCCGGTGAGTTAAGTTGTGATATTTAGGTGATTGACAATTGACAATTGACAATTGACAATTGATAATTGTTTCTTTCAAGGTTTAAAATCTCCCCTTTCAAGGGGAAAAAACCCAAAAAATCCGCTTTTTTAATCCTCTCCCTTTAAGGGAGAGGTCATTGTCAATTTTTAATTGTTAATTGTCCATTATTGAATTTATTTTATTAAAAATAACGCACATCTGATATAATAAGAATTAACCAAAAAATCAGATATTTAAACTTTACTAACTTTTATTCTTTCTCTGTGTAATCTGCGTCTGGATTTGGTATACGTTAAAAAACATCAAAAATAAAACGCAGATGAACGCAGATAGACGCAGATAAACAACATCCTGTAAATCCTTAAATCCTGGATATCCTGATTCTGACAAACTTATGATTGCTATTAAAAATCAACTGACACTACAAGAATTTCTCAACCTTCCAGAAGAGGATATAACTTATGAATTAGTTAACGGGGAAGCAAAACCAAAAATGTCACCAAAAAGATTCCATTCTCGATTGACTATTGCATTGTGTTTAATTCTCACTCAATGGGCAGAAAATAAAGGTGAAGTTGGTGTAGAATGGGCAGTTATTTTAAAGCTTCGTGGTAAAGATTGGGTCCCTGTTCCAGATTTATTATATATTTCTTATTCTCGTTTTCCTAGTGATGTAATTGAAAATGAAGCTTGTCCTATTCCCCCAGATTTAGTAATAGAAATTATATCACCTGATCAATCTTTTGGGGAGATGAGCGCCAAAGCTACAGATTATCTTGATGCTGGTGTGTTGAGAGTTTGGGTAATAGATCCGAAAGCAAAAACTGTTACTATATTTTATCCTGATGCACGTCCCCAAACAAAGCGGGGTAATGATAGTTTAGAAGATTCTCTATTTCCAGGTTTGGTAATTTCAGCAGAACAAATTTTTCAACAAGCGGGTATTCCTTAAAGTTAGGGAATAGGGAACAGGGAATAGGAAATAATTATTTACCCATTACCCATTACCCATTACCCATTACCAACATCTTTTAAATTGTATCAGGATCTACTCCTAATTCTCTCAATTTTTGCGCTAATAATTGAGCGCGATTTTCGGCTTCTTGGGCGCGTCTTTGTGCTTCTTCTTTTTCCAATCTTTCCCTTGCAGCACGTTCATCACCTGTAGGAATAATCATTCCTTGTTGATCACACCAACGTAACCAAATATCATGTCTTCCTTCAAATTCTCCTTCCCAAAATGTCACACCTAAGTTAATATCTGATAACCAGGTTTCTGAGGTTTTCACATAGTTTCTACCAACTAATTTATAAATATGTAATTGTTCTTCCCCCAGTTCTTGATTTGGATCGTAAACTAGATAATAATTCACTTTCATTCTTTCATAGATTTTCAGTTTTTTGGTAAGTTCTTCACCTTCTTGGTTAGAAACTATTTCCATGACTAATTCTGGTGATTTACCAAATTTCCACACCATGTAACAACGATTTTGTTTTTTCCACCATTCTTCGGGAGTTTGCACATCAAAACTGATAAAGACATCGGGTACTATTGCAGGTTCTCCATCGGTATGATAAATTCCTACATTGGCTTCTATTAAACAAGGTTGTAATTCTGAATAACTGTACAGTGAACTAACGAAAAGTCGTTGTTGTTTTGCAGATGGAAAGTTATCCACAGGTGTATCATCTTCTGTAATCAGTAAATTAGCATCTGGAATATAGTGATCATCAACTTTGTCTAAAAGTTGTTCAGTCATGATTTTTATTCACTTATTCAATAGCGTTATTTTAATTATACCTGGCATTAAAGTTTCGCGCAAAGTAAGAAGATAATTGATAAAATTATGATCAGAAAAATTACTTTTGTAGATTCCTGTGACAAATAAATATTCGGACTCCTCACTCCTGACTCCTCACTTCTGATAAAAAATGTAAAATTTTCCTCAGTCTGCGATAATCTTTCCAAGTATTGATGTCAATAACCACGCAAGTTGAGGATATCGCTGTGACTAAGTTCTTATTTGTAACCGATCTAGATAATACTCTTGTAGGTGATGATCAAGCTTTGCTAGAATTGAGCGATCGCCTCCAAGATCATCGTCAACAACATGGTACAAAAATAGTCTACTCCACAGGACGCTCTCCGATTCTCTACCGCGAACTGCAACAGGAAAAAAACCTCATCCAACCTGATGCACTGGTTTTATC
Source organism: Sphaerospermopsis sp. LEGE 08334 (assembly GCF_015207205.1). Classification (NCBI taxonomy): domain Bacteria; kingdom Bacillati; phylum Cyanobacteriota; class Cyanophyceae; order Nostocales; family Aphanizomenonaceae; genus Sphaerospermopsis; species Sphaerospermopsis sp. LEGE 08334. The sequence goes on from NZ_JADEXH010000009.1 coordinate 9,201, forward strand.
CGTCGGTACGGAAATTTATCTCGATGGTAGCGATACTCCCGATCCCGAATGGTCAAAAATTCTTGCTCCCGGATGGCAAAGGGACACTATACTGGATATTACCCAAAAATTCCCCGAATTGGAATTACAACCAAAATCCGAACAACGTCTTTTTAAGGTCAGTTTTTTCTTAGAAGAAAAATTTGCAAGTATTATACCACAACTTGAGGCAGAATTGCAAAAACTTCAACTTAATATAAAATTAATTTATAGTAGCGGTATAGACCTTGACATTTTGCCCCTTACCAGCGATAAAGGTCAAGCAATGCAGTTTCTACGACAAAAGTGGCAATTTGCAGCCGAGCAGACTGTTGTTTGTGGTGATTCAGGTAATGATATTGCTTTATTCGCAGTAGGTGAGGAACGGGGTATCATTGTCGGTAATGCTAGACCAGAATTACTACAATGGCACAATCAGTATCCTACTGAATATCGTTACTTAGCACAAAAGCATTGTGCTGCGGGGATTATGGAAGGATTAAAATACTTTAAGTTCCTAAAATGATAAGCTATCTCAAAGGTATTGTGGCTGGTGTGCAAACGGTTAGCGCGAATCGCACGATTCTCACGTTAGAGGTAAATGGCATTGGGTATGATTTACAAATCCCCCAACGTCTCGCTAACCAATTAAGTAATACTGGTAATGTGGTACAAATTTTTACCCATTACCAGATTCGGGAAGAAGTTCCTGTACTCTATGGGTTTTCTTCCCCTGCGGAAAGAGATTTATTTCGTCATCTGCTTTCTGTGAGTGGCATTGGTTCAGCTTTAGCGATCGCTCTTTTGGATACTTTGGAATTACCAGAGTTAGTGCAAGCGATTATTGCGGCTAATATTAATATGCTCATTCAAACACCGGGTGTAGGCAAGAAAACTGCTGAACGCTTATGTTTAGAACTCAAAAACAAACTGATTGAGTGGCGTAAGTCAGCAGGGTTTTTTGTCGCTACCGGTGGTCCAGCACCGGGTATTTTGGAAGAAGTGCAAATGACTCTTTTTGCTTTGGGTTACACTCCCCATGAAGTCAGTCATGCTTTGCACGTTGTTAGCGAAGATATCGGTTTAACTAAAGATGCCTATGTGGAGGATTGGATTAAACAAGCGATCGCTCATCTGAGTAGTAGTGAAGCAGTTCAAATGGCAGGTGACAGGTGACAGGTGACAGGTGACAGATTTACAACTTCTTGTTAACGAACCGCAAAGTACGCAAAGTACACAAAGGAAAGAAGGTTACAGAGGTATTTTGCGTGAGTCATCAGTAAATTATCTGTTTATTTGTGTTGAAAATTGGGACTTGGGAATTAGAAAATCCAAAATCTAAAATCTAAAATCCAAAATGATTAATCCTTACGCTTGGATACAGGAATCACTAACAACTATTCATCGGGCTGACTGGTATCGTTCTGTACAAACCATTGGCAGTCTTCCCGGTGCTGTTGTGCTGTTATCTGGGCAAGAGGTGATTAATTTTGCTAGTAACGATTATTTAGGATTAGCAGCAGATGAAAATTTAAAAACATCGGCAATTCAAGCTATTCAACAATTCGGTACTGGCAGCACTGGTTCTAGATTAATCAGTGGACATCGGGAATTACACAGGGAATTAGAACAGGCGATCGCATCTACCAAACAAACTGAAGACGCTGTAGTCTTTAGTTCTGGTTATTTAGCAAATATCGGTACAATTACTGCTTTAGTGGGAAAGCGAGATTTAATTTTATCAGATCAATACAACCATTCCAGTTTAAAAAATGGGGCAATTCTTAGCGGTGCAACCATCATAGAATATCCCCATTGTGATGTTCTGGCGTTGACAGCTAAGTTAAAACAAGAACGTCAAAAATACCGACGTTGCTTGATTATCACCGACAGCGTTTTTAGTATGGATGGTGATTTGTGTCCTCTTCCAGAATTGTTGAATCTAGCAGAAGAGTATAGTTGTATGCTGCTAATAGATGAAGCACACGCTACCGGAGTTATGGGAAAAACGGGGGCGGGTTGTGTGGATCATTTTGGTTGTACAGGCAGAGAGTTAATCCAAATTGGCACATTAAGCAAAGCTTTGGGAAGTTTAGGCGGTTATGTAGCCGGAAGTCATCAATTAATTGACTTTCTCCGAAACCGCGCACCGAGTTGGATATACACTACTGCCCTTTCACCAGCAGACACAGCAGCAGCTTTAGCAGCAATCAAAATAGTACAACAACAACCAGAACGCCGTCAGCAGTTATGGGAAAATGTTGATTATTTAAAACATTTGGTTACAGAAAATTTACTTAACTTAACACTTAACTTAACACCTAACTTAAAAATCTTACCCTCCCAATCTCCGATCTTCTGTTTTCAATTACCTGATGCAGCTACAGCATTAACAGCAGGTAAGAAACTAAAGGAAGCGGGTATTTTTGCTCCTGCTATTCGTCCTCCCACAGTACCAACAAGTCGCATTAGGGTTACAATTATGGCAACCCATGAAAAAGAGCATATTAATAAGTTGGTGAATAGTTTAAAAGAAATGCAACTATAGATTATGTTATGTATAAAGTAAATTTTAGGTACTGTGCTAGATAATCTACTTTTTACAAATTGTCAAACTAAACGGCAGAATATCATCAAAATCCATATTTTTGTTAAAACAGATAAAATGATGGTATAATGAACTTCATAAATATCAATTAAAGGTATGTAAATACCATAAATTATATTAAGAAATAGTCAAAAAACTGCTGAATTGATTATATTTTATAGCAACTCTTTAAGTCAAAAATTAGTTATGACAGACAATAATCATATCTTAAATCAATTAGACGCATCACCTACAAAAAAATTTTTTGTAGAAATGCTCACTCGTGATATAGAAATTGAAGATGCAATTTTAGACTTGTTAGATAATTGCGTGGATGGAATACAAAGAATTGCTAACAATAATAATGAACATCACCAACCCTATAAAGGTTTTTGGGCAAAATTAACTTTATCGTCTGACCATTTTATTATAGAGGATAATTGCGGTGGCATACCAAAAGATATAGCCGAAAGCTATGCTTTTAGAATGGGAAGACCCAATAATAATATTGATAATGATGTTTACACGATTGGAACTTATGGAATTGGCATGAAAAGAGCCATATTTAAAATGGGACGTTCCAGCGAAATAGTTTCTCAAACAAATAATGAATCTTTTACAGTTAAAATTCATCCAGAATGGCTGATAGATGATAACGATTGGCATTTACCATTAGAATTCACTGATCCGATTCTGGAACAAAGTGGAACTTTGATTAAAGTTACTAATTTATATTCTCATATTCAACAAGGATTTTCACCACTCCAATCAACAGTTGTCAATTCTCTTGTCAACAAAATAGCTTATAACTATAGCTATATAATTGACAAAGGTTTCTCTATAATTGTTAATGGAAAGAAAGTAACATCCCAGCCTTTCAACCTTTTATGGGAAGGTACTGATAAGATTTCAGAAAGAGAAACTATTGCTCCGTATCTATATAAATACGATAAAGATGGAATTGAGATAAAAATAGCGGTTGGCTTTTATAGAGGTACTGCTAGTCAAACAGAAGTAGATGAAGAAATGGAAGGTAATAGAAAAAGTAGTGAAAAAGCAGGTTGGACTATTGTTTGTAATGATAGAGTTATCTTGTACTGTGATAAAACTCGTCTCACAGGTTGGGGCGAAGAAAAAGTTCCTAGTTATCATCCTCAATTTATTGCTATTTCTGGAATTGTATACTTTCGCAGTAAAGATACCAAAAAACTACCTATAACATCTACAAAAAGAGGTATAGATGCTTCCTCTGATATCTACCTTTATATCAAAAATTATATGAGAGAGGGAATGAAGTTATTTACTGCATATACTAATAAATGGAAAGAAAATCTTCCACAAGAAAAAAAGATATCAGCCAAAGCTACAGAAGTTGATCCAATAGAAATTTTTACCACTATTCCCGATAATTTATGGAAACCTGTAAGAGGTAAAAATTATGAGAAAAAATATAGCCCTAAGTTACCTATGCCACCAGCTAAAAATAGTACAATCAAGAGAAAAAATATAAAATTTGCTAGACCAATACAAGAAATTCAAATAGTTGCAGAATACTTATTTGAAGATGCTGATCGGGAAGCGTCAGAGGTTGGTGATGAATGTTTTGAAAAGGTTCTAAAAGAGGCTAACGAATGAGTGGAGAATCTATTCCTTATCAGTTACGCCCGAATAAAGCTATTGATCGATATGCTTTCTTGGAATTACTATCAAAAATTAATAAAATGTGTCCTATTTCTGACTATCACTACATAGGTTTTGGTGGACACTCTCTGGAAGATTTTAAATATATTCATACTCAATTTAATATCCAGAAGATGACCTCAATTGAAATAGATGAAGATGTTTATGAACGTCAAAAATTTAATAGACCACATAATTGTATTGATTGTTATAATCAATCTAGTGATAAGTTTATAGATGAATTTGAGAGAAGTTCAGCAACTATTATTTGGTTAGATTATACTAAAGCAAATGAATTAAGAAAGCAAATAGATGAATTACAAGCTACTCTAAGTAAGTTAGAACAATGTGATATTATCAAGATTACTGTTAATTCTCATGCAGCAAGTTATGTAGCATCAGATAGTTCTCCAGGTTTTGATATCAAACGTGAGAGAATTAGAAAGTTAAGAGATATGTTAGGAGACACTTTTCCTGCTGCTGAAATTACAGAAGATATGATGACAGAAAAAAAATTTCCAGATGCTATGTGTCTTGTTTTAAAGAATGCTGCAAACTTAGCAATGCAAGGACAAAGTGATATTTACTTTCAACCTTTAACTACCTTTACCTACCGTGATGGACAGTGTATGCTTACTTTAACAGGTACTATACTTGAACATAGCCAAGCTAAAAAATTCTTTGAGACAACAGGTATAGATAAATGGGAACTAAGTAACATACAGTGGCAGCAACCACAACGAATTAATTTACCTGAGTTAACCATTAGAGAAAGATTATTTATTGATTCTCTATTACCACAATCTTCAGCAGAAGAAATTCAACAAGCACTGAAGTTTAAATTTGATAAAAAAGAATCTCTAAAAATGTTAGAAACCTATATTCGTTTTTATCGTCAATCCCCATACTTTTCAAGGATAATGCTGTAGAAAATCAACATATTGTAAAACTAAATATACTGAAAAATTTTTTCATGCTGCCTTTTGCTTTCTGATATCTATTCACCTGCATAGATAGCCGTTGCAGCTTCGGGGTTATACCGACGACGGATAACACCAAACTTTTGAAGATTCCAGTTAAACTCATCTTCATTATCTAAGGAATAAACCCCAGTTTCATAACATTCTGCAATTGTCAGCATCATATTATTGAGGCTAGTAAAAGCTAAAGTTTCATCATGCAAAATCAAATAAATAGCAGTATCTTCCTGTGGTTCTGAACTTACAGAAATAGCAAAATATTCTCCTTGAAATTCAAACAAAGGAAATACATAAAGCGGGTTTCCATCATCTTGACGAAATTGTTGAGATAAAACAGAATTTAAACCCACATTCCGCACCCTCAACTGTCACACAACGAAAATTGGTCATTTGGAGATTTAGAATTGGCGATCGCCTACCAATATTCATTATCTTTGGTACAAAATACAACATTTGGTCGTAATGAAATTACGAAAAAACCGATTGTGACACCGGGGGGTGCGGAAGGTAGGTTAAAAGTGAATCTTTCCCAATCACCAATCACCTCTTCCCCAATCACCAACTTACTCTTGATACTCCTTTTCAACTTGCAAATATTCAGGAACACCCATCAAATTTTGAAAATCTTGAAAACGCATCAACCCAGATAAATTAGCTGTACTTCCCTGTTGTTTAAGATGTTGAAAACAATTACCCATCACCTCAGTAACAACCATCAGCGCAGTCAAGGGGAAAAAGACAATTTTAAAACCCAAACTTTGTAATTCTGCGGTGGTAATTTCCGGTGTTTTTCCACCTTCCACAATATTAGCAACTAAAGGAACATCAGGAAAACAATCAGCAATGATTTTTAATTCTGCCACAGATTGGGGAGCTTCGATAAATAACACATCTGCACCCGCATTAATATAAGATTTTCCTCGTTCAATAGCTGCTTCTAAACCTAAAGGTGCGCGTGCATCAGTTCGGGCTATAATTACCAAACCACTATCACCACGAGCATCTACAGCAGCACGAATTTTTCCCGCGTGTTCCTGCATAGAAATAACTCGCTTCCCTTCAAAATGACCACATTTTTTAGGCAATTCTTGATCCTCCAAAATTATCCCCGCTAAACCAATTTGTACCGCATCTTTTACCGTCCGCATTACATTTAAAGCATTACCATAACCAGTATCACAATCAGCAATTAATGGTATATTAATTGATTGGGTTATTCTTCCCACACTATAAAACATTTCCGTAGCAGTGAGAAAACCATAATCAGGTAAACCCAAGGTAGAAGCAGCAATACCAAAACCGCTAGTAGCAGCAACTGGAAAACCCGTTTTTTCTACCAACTTCGCACTCAGACAGTCATAGACACCGGGAATAACAATAATTTCCGAACCTGCGAGTAATTCCCGCAATTTTTGAGAAGTAGACATCACCAAAATCATACAGTTAACATCTTTAATAATACCTTAATTTCACACATCTTTACCTTTGCGCTCTTTGCGAACTTTGCGGTTCGTTTCTGTTAATATTATTGTTTGTTGAAGTTGAGCAGCTTGGGAAAATGTAATGTTAGAAAAACTCAGATTAGCAAGATGAGCTTTTATTCCCAAACTTCGCAACTCCAAGTAAATTGGTAAACCACAGAAAATATCAAAACCTCCTCCCATCCCCGCAATGAGTAAGTTTTTGCAGTTAGCGATTTGGTTAAGGATAGGTAAATTTAAGTTCATATTTGTTTATGAAAAAATAGTTGTCAATATCTACTATAAAATCTAATATTATGATAACCTAAAAACATAATACCCAGATCTCCGACTGATTCAAGAAGTCAGTGATATATCCACTTTCTAACCTACTTACCAATTACTCATTACCAAGATATGACAAATAACAATAATTTCCATTAAATAATTTACTTTCCCGTCAACGCTTTGAACGTTACGCCCAAAGTTACACTAATTCACATTTTTACTCTCCCTAACACCATGCTGGATGGTAATATAGATCAAAAACATTTCATTCAAACACAAAAAGAAACTATTGAACGCCTCACCAATTTAGGCATAATTTGAAGAATAAATAATTCCCTGTTTCCAATGACAAAACCAATAGAAGTCCGCAACCCCCGCACAGGTAAATTTGATTATGTCATCATTCCCCCACCCCCGAAATTGCTTTCTCAGCAATGTCATCGACTCCGTAGGGGACAAAATGCTTGGCAAGAAATCGGTATAGAAGGTAGAATTGAAGCATTAAAAGAATGGAAACAAGCGATATTAACAGAACGTAAATTATTAACAGATGCCTTAGTCAATGATACAGGTAGATTAGCAACATCAATATTAGAAATAGACTCTTTTTTAAATAGCATTGATAGATGGTGTAATTTAGCTCCCCAGCTATTACAAGAAACCGCAAAAAACACATCTATTCCCTTTATTGCTTTACATCAAACTGCTGTTCCTTACCCCCTAGTTGGTGTAATTAGCCCTTGGAACTTTCCCCTTTTATTATCTACAATTGATACAATTCCCGCCTTATTAGCTGGTTGTGCGGTGATAGTAAAACCGAGTGAAATTACACCCCGGTTTGTTGCACCTTTAACGACAACATTAAACACAATTCCCCATTTAAAAGATGCCTTAAATTTTGTCGAAGGTGCAGGACAAACAGGATCGGTTTTAATAGAAGAAGTAGATTTAATTTGTTTTACAGGTAGTGTAGAAACAGGAAGAGTAGTAGCAGAAACCGCTGCGAGAAACTTCATTCCCGCCTACTTAGAATTAGGTGGAAAAGATCCCGCAATTGTCTTAGAATCAGCAGATTTAGATTTAGCAACTTCAGCGATTTTATGGAGTTCTGTTGTCAACACAGGACAATCATGTTTATCAATCGAAAGAATTTATGTAGCTGAATCTATATATGAAGAATTTTATCATTTATTAGTTACAAAAGCCCATCGTTTGCAACTAGCTTATCCCACAGTTGAAAGTGGAGAAATAGGACCAATCATTTGCGAAAAACAAGCAGCAATTATTAAGGAACATTTAAAAGATGCCGTTGACAAAGGAGCAATAATTCATTGTGGTGGTAAAGTAGAAGAAATAGGTGGTGGTTGGTGGTGTCGTCCCACAGTAATCACCAACGTTCACCATTTTATGAAAATCATGAACGAAGAAACCTTTGGTCCAATTATGCCAATAATGCCTTTTTCTAGTATTGAAGAAGCCATAGATTTAGCCAATGATTCTATTTATGGATTAAGTGCTGCTATATTTGCAGAATCAGCAGAATTAGCATTAGAAATTGGAATGCAATTAGATGTAGGAGCTATTAGTATTAATGATGCCGGTTTAACAGCTATAATGCACGAAGGAGAAAAAAACGCCTTTAAATTTTCTGGTTTAGGAGGTTCGCGCATGGGTCCTGCTGGTTTAAAACGCTTCCTTAGAAAAAAAGCCTTTTTGATTAAAATGAACACCAGTAAAGACCCTTGGTGGTTTAATGATTCAGAATAGGGGAAGGTGACAGGTTACAGGTTACAGAAAGAAATCTACCAATTACCAATTACCAATTACCAATTACCAATTACCAACGGCTGAATACTTACAATTCTCACACCTATCAATTGTATATGAAACTGCACAGAATCACCGACTTCATTAATTCAGCCGTCCTTATCCGCGTTCATCTGCGTTCATCTGCGTTTAATGATTCTGAAAATCTCATCCTTTGCAGTTTCATCTTACAGCAGTTTTCATGTATTTAGACCACACCCTAAATTACTTTACTTCTTCCTTTGCGCGAAACCTAAATCAAGATGTGGTTCATTTACATGAAAATAGCTGTAATTTAGTATCATAACTACTTATTCACTAACAAGGTAAAAGTATGGCAAAAAGCGACAAAATCAACTTTTCCACTCCTAGCGGTTTTCCCGAATTTCTTCCCAGCGAAAAGCGTCTCGAAGTATATTTATTAGATATAATTCGTAAAGTTTTTGAAAGTTATGGTTTTACACCTATTGAAACCCCAGCAGTAGAAAGGTTAGAAGTGCTGCAAGCCAAGGGAAATCAAGGTGATAATATAATATATGGTATTGATCCAATTTTACCACCAAATCGCCAAGCAGAAAAAGATAAATCTGGGGAAACAGGTTCAGAAGCAAGAGCTTTAAAATTTGATCAAACTGTTCCTTTTGCTGCTTATATTGCCCGGCATTTAAATGAATTAACTTTTCCCTTTGCGCGTTATCAAATGGATGTAGTTTTTCGGGGAGAAAGGGCAAAAGATGGACGTTTTCGGCAGTTTCGCCAATGTGATATTGATGTTGTGGCTCGTGGTAAACTCAGTTTATTATATGATGCCCAAATGCCAGCAATTATCACCGAAATATTTGAAGCTATTAATATAGGTGATTTTGTCATTCGCATCAACAACAGAAAAATTCTCACCGGGTTCTTTCAATCTGTAGGAGTAGCTGAAAACCAAATTAAAGCTTGTATCAGCATCATTGATAACTTAGAAAAAATAGGAGAAACCAAAGTCAAGCAAGAATTAGAAAAAGAAGGTATTTCTTCAGAACGAACAGAGAAAATAATTGAATTTATCAAAATAGATGGTAGCGTTGATGATGTTTTAGATAAACTCAAATATCTAGGTTTAAACTTACCATCAGCCGAAGAATTTAATTTAGGAGTGAGTGAACTAGAAACCGTAATTAATGGAGTTAGAGATTTAGGAGTTGCTGATAAACGTTTCTGTATTGACTTATCAATTGCTCGTGGTTTAAACTATTATACAGGAACTGTTTACGAAACAACTTTAATTGGACATGAAGCTTTAGGTAGTATCTGTTCTGGTGGCAGATATGAAGAATTAGTAGGAATGTTTTTAGGGGAAAAAATGCCGGGCGTTGGCATTTCTATCGGCTTAACTCGGTTAATTAGTCGCTTGTTAAAAGCAGGGATTTTGAATACATTACCACCCACACCAGCGCAGGTAATGGTAGTGAATATGCAGGAAGATTTAATGCCTGTTTATTTAAAGGTATCACAACAATTAAGACAAGCAGGAATTAACGTTGTTACCAATTTTGATAAAAAACAATTGGGTAAACAATTTCAAGCCGCAGATAAACAGAGAATTAGATTTTGTGTGATCATTGGTGCTGATGAAGCAGCAGCGGAAAAATCATCACTCAAAGATTTACAAACAGGTGAACAAATAGAAGTTGTTTTGGCAAATTTAGCTGAAGAAATTAAACAAAGGTTAGGTATAATTACATCACTGTAATAAGTACCTAAACCTTCGTTTATGAGCTTTTTACGTCCCACATCTCCTGAGTGGTGAAAATTGCGGTAAGGTGGTTGTTAAATTATCAGCGTGGGGTGAGACACCTGATGGGTATAACACTACACCCAATATTCACAAGATCAGAAATATAATAATTGATGAATTGATTCCTTTGGCTAGGTGTCAATTAATTAGGGCGATCGCACAACCATAGTAAAACTATCAAGTACAACTATAACGGAACTGCGATCGCTTCTTTTATCAATTGATAATTGATAATTGATAATTGATAATTGATCACAACATAAATGAAGAATACATCAGAAAACACTTTAAAAGTAGCTCAACAAGCATTTGAGCATTTTACACAAGGACTAGAAACTGGTGAATGGCAAGCCTTGTTAGATATGCTTACCGATGATTTTACCTTTTGGTTTCCTATGGGTAAATTTCAAGGTTTAAATACAGGTAAAGAACGAGCAAAAGAATTTTTTGAATATGTTTCTGAAGCCTTTAAACCAGGACTAAAGCTAACTTCTTTAGACAACATTACCAGCAACGAAAAAACAGTCATCTTTGAATTTCGTGATGAAGGCAAATTATTTGGACAACCTTATAAAAATCGGGTTGCAGTTGCCTTTGATGTGCGCGGTGATAAGATTTGCAGCTACAGAGAATACTTTGGTAGTGATGGTAAATCGTATTAAAGTCATTAGTTATTAGTCATTAGTTATTATTCAAAAACTTTTCCTCCCCTACCTCCTCTCCTGACTCCTGACTCCTATTTAATATTAATTTTTCTCCGCATCTAAACCATTAATTTCTCGACATTTAACCTCAGCAGCTTGATAAGCATCCAAATATTTTTGATCACCTAACATTACATCCCCATAATATTCATAAGGTGCATCACCATAAATTGGTAAAGGATCATCTTCAGGATAATCTTCCTCTGATTCTTCAATAATTGCTTTTAGCTTTTTCACAGTCAAACTTTGGGCAGGAAAATACCAAATGCTCTCTGCTTTTCTTTTTAAATGAGGAAAAGTCGGATCAATAATTACATTTTCTAACTCAATCCAAGCGTGTTCAACAGGTTTATATGGATTACCACTAAAAACTATAAAACCTTGAACATACTTTGCACCCTCAGTTATCAAAACCGCTTTATAAGCATTATCAAAAGGCTTTTTCGCTTTACTTTTGATACTTTCGGCAACTTGTAAAGACAGTGATTCATCTAATAATTTATTCATGGTGAAAATTATCATCCTTTAATACAGTCAATTCTATCATCTCTTAATTTCTGCACTTTTGCGGAACAAGAAGCAACAGAATTGAATCAAAACTGGGAAATTAACCCGCACTATTGAAGGTCATGCTGGGGGTATTTATGCTTTAGCTGTGAGTAAAGATGGTAAAACTTTAATAAGTGGTAGTGGTGATAAATCTATTAAGGTTTGGCGATTATAGACAATTTATACAGCACTTCCCAGTGCTATGAGGTACAGAGAATAAAACTCTTGCGATCCGCTCACTGTGTACCTCATCTCTTCGGCAACATTTCCTCATAGATTATTTTTCTTTGTCTGAATCAGGATGTCCAGGATTCAAGGATTTACAGGATGAAATTTCAAGTTTTTCCGTTTCAATCCCTAATAGGGATTATTGTTAATTGCAATTATGCAGAAACATTAGGTTTACCACCATAGAAAGTTTCAATCCCTAATAGGGATTATTGTTAATTGCAATTCTGGCTCTCCGCACCCAGGAGCAGAGAGGAAAATATATGTTTCAATCCCTAATAGGGATTATTGTTAATTGCAATTCATTCGTTGGCTCTTTGATTTTGCCTTGGGCGTTTCAATCCCTAATAGGGATTATTGTTAATTGCAATCTGGACTACAACCATAGCCAAGTTACTGGTTTTAAAATACCGTCTCGTTTCAATCCCTAATAGGGATTATTGTTAATTGCAATGAGAATGATGAAAGCAATAATCACGTCAGACTTGTTTCAATCCCTAATAGGGATTATTGTTAATTGCAATTCTTCTGCCATTGCCTTCTCCTGCCCTCCTGATGTTTCAATCCCTAATAGGGATTATTGTTAATTGCAATTGGCAAGTCTTTGGCTATGCTTGAAGATGGGCTTAGTTTCAATCCCTAATAGGGATTATTGTTAATTGCAATAATAGATTGGGCAAAGCTACAAGGAATAAGATTGAGGTTTCAATCCCTAATAGGGATTATTGTTAATTGCAATAATAATGCTGATGGACAAATTGATTCAGTTGAGATTGAAAAGTTTCAATCCCTAATAGGGATTATTGTTAATTGCAATGGCGAAAAAATAAACTGATAATAATGACAATCGCAGTTTCAATCCCTAATAGGGATTATTGTTAATTGCAATAATAAGAACTTTTAGCCAATATTTCAATTGCTGGAGGTTTCAATCCCTAATAGGGATTATTGTTAATTGCAATACTACTGAACCTATTCCTGGTGGTATTCCCACGGATGCGTTTCAATCCCTAATAGGGATTATTGTTAATTGCAATCTGCGATCGCTCTCTTGAGTTTATCAACAGTTAGTTTCAATCCCTAATAGGGATTATTGTTAATTGCAATTGAGTCTTACCACTTCCAGAAGTACCGATAATTGCGTTTCAATCCCTAATAGGGATTATTGTTAATTGCAATACCAGACAAGGCAGCACCAGAAGCGCCAGCACTGTTTCAATCCCTAATAGGGATTATTGTTAATTGCAATAGTCGGATGGTTTTGGATCGGAATGGAACTTCACGTTTCAATCCCTAATAGGGATTATTGTTAATTGCAATAGCCGGAGTCTGAAACCCTTAGTATATTTAGTTTTCAAGGTTCGATTGCGCGGATGACATAATCATAGTCCATTTCAGGAATCGTGTCAAGAGCAAAAAACGCCCAAACCCAGTCTGTGTAAGGTGCGCGAGTGTCTGGAGAACATAAATAGCCCCAAAGTCAAGCCTATCAAGAGATACAGCCATTTTTTGACAACACCCATTTTTTACACCCCCCCATCCGCGCCAACTAGAGCTTGTCCTAAGTTGACAATTTTATAGACCAAACTATACTTATGTTGACAAAAATGGACATAAGTTGGCTCAGAAAAATGCCAACTTGATATATAATCCTCAGATATCAAGTATTGAATAAGACTATTACCGACGCGAAAACCAAGCATTGATAGTGGTAGTCTGTTTCCAAATCTTAACTTGAGAAAGTCGCGTTGGGCTACAGCGTGCAAGTCTACCGAGGGATAGCCGCTCCCATGCTCCTGTTGAAGTAGAAAATAAAGTCTAGCTTTGTCTAGGTTTTATATAGCAGAATGATAGCAACAGGCAAGAGGTCAAAAAGGTAACTAAAATAAAACCTAAACAACAACAGACTATCAAAGCTGTCACCTGTCACCTGTCACCTCTCACCTGTTACCTCTCACCTATTTACCCAAGTCAGGAAAAACCTCTTGTACAGCGGGATGTACTAAACAATGATTTTTCACATTCAAACCTTTACCTAAAGCGGGGTTAACTTCTAAAGCTTTCACACCCAAATTAGCCAACTGCACCACATAAGGCAAGGTACTATTATTTAAAGCTTGAGTAGAAGTCCAAGGTACAGCACCGGGCATATTAGGAACTCCATAATGTACCACACCTTCATCAATATATACTGGATTGGTGTGAGATGTGGCGTGTAATGTTTCCACACATCCACCTTGATCAACAGCCACATCCACAATTACCGAACCAGGACGCATTTGTTTCACCAATTCACGAGATACTAAAATAGGTGCTTTTTTACCTGGTATTAACACTGCACCAATGACTAAATCAGCTTCTTTTACAGCGGTTTCAATGTGAGCAGAATTGCTATAAAGTAATTCTACTCTAGAACCAAATAAAGTTTCTAAATAAGATAGCCGTTCTACATTGACATCTAAAATTTGTACCGAAGCACCCATACCTACAGCAATTTTAGCGGCTTCTGTTCCCACAACACCACCGCCTAAAATGACGACTTTACCAGATTTAACTCCAGGTACACCACCTAAAAGTACACCTCTACCACCTTGTTGACGTTCCAGAAATCTTGCACCAAATTGTACAGCTAACCGTCCTGCAATAATGCTCATGGGCGTGAGCAAAGGTAGTCTATTTACTCCTGGTTGTTCTACGGTTTCATAGGCGATCGCACAAGTTCCAGCATCAATCAAATTTTCTGTTAATTGCCGATCAGCCGCTAAATGTAAATAAGTAAATAATAACAGGTCTTCTCGCAAAAACTTATACTCTGTTTTTAAAGGTTCTTTGACCTTAACAACCATCTCCCGATGCCATGCAGATTCTGCTGTATCAACAATTTTTGCTCCCGCACTACGGTAATCATCATCTGTAAAACCAGCACCATCACCAGCCATAGTTTCTACAAACACAGTATGACTGCTTTCCGTTAGAACCCGCACACTAGAAGGACTCAAACCCACCCGAAATTCTTGATCTTTAGTTTCTTTAGGTACACCGATTTCCATTTATTTATAACCTCTAATTAACCTCTAATAATTTTGGATTCACTATGATTCACTCTAGAGTGCAGTATTTGTTCCACTCCGTCCGTATTCAATTATTCAAAATCGCAAATTTAGCGATCGCTCCTCCCTTGACGAATCTTCCACAGTTCTTACAATAGATAAAGAAACATTAAAAATTGTAAAGCAAGGGTTTGCATCAAGCTATCCCAGATTCTTGTATAAGAATCTCAAGCTCAAACCCCATCACTATTTCAGAAAAGACAGTTAAGTTTCGTTTGCCAATCACCATTTTTTTAGAGAGGAACTTTTGATTATGACACAACCACAACCAACCGTTACCCCCAAATTAGAAGAACCCAAATTTGGTTTTAACGAATATGCTGAACGTTTAAACGGGAGGGCAGCTATGATTGGTTTTATCTTAATGGTCGTGATTGAATATGTCACTAATCAAGGTGTACTTGCTTGGTTGGGTTTGAAATAGTTAGAGTAGGTGACAGATGACAGGTGACAGGTGACAGGTGACAGAGTTACTCAGTATCTGAGTTTTATCATCTGTTAATGTCCTCACCATCTTGGCAGTTGCTGTACCACTGCAAACCAACGATTTCAACTGTAAGCTAGAAATTAGAACAGTAAAAACCAGTTGGATCATCCAACTGGTTTTAACTTTATAGAAAACGTATGGCAATATCTGTATATAGTATGGTGAATTACCACACATCTATTTTGAACCCAGAAAACTATAATGTGAGATACCTTGATAGCTAGAAATGATAATTGAATAGCAATTGCGCTATTGTGGAACAATTTACAAGAAAAGTTAGCGGAAAGTAAGCTGTGATGAACGCTATATTACCTCGTTTTTTGAAGTCAGCCTACCGGAAAGAACCTATCATTAGTGTATTAGTTACAATGGGTATAGTAGATGCACTGATTGGTGGTTTAGATGATAGCTGGTCATTATTCACCTTTGGTTTAGGAACAACAGGAGTAGCTTTAGCCTTGAAATTATGGCGGATGCAGCAGCAACCCCCCATCTCAGAGGAAACTGTAGTGCAACATTATTTACCACCTCAACCCTCTAGTCCACCATTACCAATCATTACAGTTTCCAAAAAAAAACCACGTCAAAATAATTGATAGTTGATAATTGATAATTGATAATTAGGGGTTGCTGAGAAAGTCTTTCCGTGAGGGTATAGGAGTCAGGAGGAGATTTTCAAATTTCTTTGCCATCTCTCAAAATCCCAAAAAATGCACACTTTTTCAGGTATACCCTTCAAAACCCTTGCACTTTTTTCCTCTTTATCAACAGTTCGACAAGCTCACTGACCACCTGTAACCCTTGATATATCTGGGTTTTACATTTATTCAGCAAGCCCTAATTATGGATTAATGCAGAAGAGAGAGATAATAGCGAGCAATGAAGCAAGCAAGGGAGGTCAGAGATTTATTTCCTCGTCAATTTTCCATTGTCAATTTTCCATTGTCAATTATCAATTGATAAAAAAACCCCCTGGATGGGGGACTGGAATTCAAGTGGAGTGAATAACCACAAAATAAATACCTACAATAAATAGAGTAATCCGAACAAAATTATCCAGATTACGTCCACAAAGTGCCAGTATAATTCAGCGGCTTCTATCCCGAAATGATGTTCATTGCTATAGTGTCCGGGAGTACGCGATCGCCACAACACTGCCAAAATCGCTAAAACCCCGATGGTTACGTGCAAACCGTGAAAGCCGGTGAGAACATAAAACGCACTAGCGAAAAGATTGGTAGTTAAACCAAATTCCAGATGAGTATATTCATAAACCTGGCCTACCAAGAAAATCGCACCCATCAGCGCAGTAATAGCTAACCAAGTACGCATTCCCTTAGCATCATTTTTTTTGATGGCAGTATCAGCATTGTGCATGACAAAACTACTGGCAATCAAAATTATAGTATTCACACCAGGTAACAACAGTTCTAACTCTGGTGTACCTTCCGGTGGCCAGACAGGTAAGGTAGAACGGAAAGCTAAATAAGCTCCGAACATACCCATAAAAATCATACCTTCAGCAATCAGAAACACGACCAAACCAAACAAACGATGATCTGGATGTGCTTCATGATGGGCATCTACAGCCTCATGACGATTTTGTTCAATGATCGTAGTGTTAGCTATTTGACTTTGCATGAATTTTTTATTTGGTAATTGGTAATTGGTAATTGGTAATGGGTAATGGGTAATTGGGAATGGGGAATTGGGAATTGGGAATGGGTAAACATCAAACTTATTAAACAATCACCAATCACCAATCACCCATTACCGAATTTACACGCCAGACTCAATGGTGGGATAGGGTTCGTCTGGTTTAGCACTTAATACTTTACTGACATCAACATTTTTGTGTTTCACGCCGTAGTCGTAGGGACCAGTAGTTAAAACCGGCAGTTTCTCAAAATTCTCAATTGCCGGTGGTGAAGTCGTCATCCACTCTAGGGTAAGTCCGCGCCAAGGGTTATTAGGTGCTTTTTCACCATAGAACCAACTCCATACCGCATTGATAATAAAGGGTAATGTGGAAATGGCGAGAATATAAGCTCCATAGGTGCAGATTTCATTCAAAGTGGTAAATTTCGGGTCATATTGGGCAACACGGCGATTCATACCCATCATTCCTAGTTTGTGCATGGGTAAGAAAGACATATTTAAACCCACAATGGTTAAGGCAAAATGAACCTTACCCCAAAATTCGTTCATCATCCGCCCTGTCATTTTCGGAAACCAGTGATAGATAGCGGAGAAAATGCCTAACACACTACCACCAAACAGGACATAATGCAGATGGGCAACGACAAAATAGGTATCGTGAACGTGAATATCAAAGGGGACAGAGGCCAACATCACACCACTGACACCGCCCATCACAAATGTACCCACAAAACCCATTGCAAACAACATAGGGGTATTGAGTTCAATTTTGCCACCCCACATAGTTGCTAACCAGCTAAAGATTTTGATCCCTGTGGGTACAGCAATGATCATGGTAGTGATCATAAAGAACATCCGCAACCAACCGGGAATACCACTGGTAAACATATGGTGCGCCCAGACGATTAAACCTAAAAAGCTGATAGCCAAAGAAGAATAGGCGATCGCCTTATAACCAAATATCGGTTTCCGGGAATGTACAGGGATAATCTCAGAAATTGCCCCAAAGAAAGGCAAAATCATGATATACACCGCCGGGTGAGAGTAAAACCAGAACATATGCTGGTAAACTACCGGATCACCGCCCCCAGTGGGATTAAAAAATGTAGTCCCTGCTAATAAGTCAAAAGATAGGAGAATTAACGCCCCAGCGAGAACTGGTGTAGATAGCAATACTAAAGCCGAAGTTGCCAACATCGCCCAACAAAACAAAGGCATTTGATGGACTCCCATACTGGGAACACGCATTTTTAAGAGGGTGACAATAAAATTAATCGCCCCCAAAATTGACGATGTACCCAATAGCAGGACGCTAATGATCCAGATCGCTTCACCCACTTGGCCTGTTACCAAACTGAGGGGAGGGTAAGAAGTCCAACCAGCATCTGGGGCATCACCCACAACCAAACTAGCGATCAGTAATAGACCGGCTGGGGGGATCATCCAAAAAGCCACCGCATTTAAACGAGGAAAAGCCATATCCCTAGCCCCGATCATCAGCGGGATGAGATAGTTAGCAAAACCCGCCCCTGCTGGCACGATCCACAAAAAGATCATGATCGTGGCGTGGAGTGTAAACAAGCTGTTATAAACTTCCGGGGTGACAAAATCCACCTCTGGGGTGCGTAATTCTGTCCGCACCAAATCAGCCATTACTCCGCCAATACAGTAAAAAATAAAGGATGTAACCAGATATTGAATGCCGATTACTTTATGGTCGGTATTAAAGGTGAAAAATTCCCACCACTTTCTTACCCCTGGTTCTTCCTGGAGGTGAGAAATATTGGTAGTTTCTTGTAATTGTGCTTGGGTCATTCGATTTTGGATTTTAGATTTTAGATTTTAGATTTTGGATTTACAGAACTTACAGAAAAAACTTCTCAAAACCTCTTACCTTCGTGTCCTTAGTGGTTCATTCTTCCGTAACTTCTGCGTAAGTCTTGTTAGTGAACTTGATGTAGCATTTCCGAGTGAATACCCATTTCCTGGATATAGGGGGCGAGAAATTCATCTACTGACATATCTGCTGGGTTCATGGCCACAGCTTGATTTAAGTTGTCTTTACTGGCTACTAGCTGTTCTTGCATCCAACTATCAAAAGCTGCTTGGGACTCTACTATTACTTGAGTTTGCATTGCGCCGTGGTATGGTCCACAGAGTTCCGCACACACTACAGTATAAGTACCTTCTTTTCTGGGTGTAAAACGAACTTCTGTTTGTCTACCGGGGATCACATCTTGTTTGAGGCGAAATTCTGGCACCCAAAAAGCATGAATGACATCGTTGGCGCTCATGTTCAGTTCTACTTCTTGGCTAATGGGAACATGAAGTTCTCCCACTGTCACCTCTGTATCTGGGTAGGTGAACAACCAAGCATATTGTAAGGCAGAGACGTTAACAACTAACTGCGGCGCTTGTCCTTCTTTTTCCCGACTTGCGCCCAAGGTGGGAGCGACACTACCCACACCAGGAGCATTTTGCATTTGGGGAATTTCTGTATTACGAACTGCTGCGGTGGCTGGATCTTCCATAGCAGCGTCAAATTTTTCTTGATTCAGATTTGGTTTTGTGCTGCCAGGTGTATCGCTTAAAGTGGCTGCAATAGCAGTTCCCGCCATGGACATTGATTCTTCCATGATTGGTGCTTCATGGGCTGAATGGGGATTTAATCCACCAATTTGGTTGTACACATCAAAGCTGTAAACGGAAATACCAATAACGATAATTGCTGGGATCGCTGTCCAGAGTATTTCTAAAGGTACATTACCTTCAATTGGTGGACCATCTTCGTTGTCACCTGGACGGCGACGGTATTTTAAGACAGAGTAGAGTAAAACGCCTTCAACTATGAGAAATATTCCTATAGAGACGGTCAACATCGCACTAAATAGACCATCTATCAATACGGCTTCATCTGCTGCGGCTGCGGGTAACAGCCCGTGATTTTGACCGTACCAAAGACTGACCAGGGTTAGCACGATGCCTATGATTAGTGTCCAGATCGAACTTGGAATTTTCACGGCTTAACTTAATGGAATTAACTACGTTGATTTCACAGTAACTCACTTACTAAGGTAGTGCAGGGTTGGGTATCTTGACTCTCAATGTCTGAAATTTTTATTAAATTTTTTAACTATGTCGCTAATCTTGAGTAAAGGTATCCATAGTCATGTTGTCAAGAATAAATGATAATTAAAAGCCAAATTTAAGGAAAATTTTAGAAAATTTCCAGTGAAATTTAAATAAATGTCAACAATTAATTATTGCTATCTTAAAAAATGCCTAAATCTTACAGCGAAAAGTTGTGTTGGTGATTCAAAGTATAAGGTAACGTCAATTTTTCAACCCTAGTTCATAAGTTAGGGTGGAGATAGGTGACTGGTGACTGGGGACTGGGGACTGGTGACTGGTGACTGGTGACAGAAAGTAAAAAGCAAAAGTTAATATTCTCCCCCCTGCACCCTGCACCCTGCTTCTTCTTCCCCTGCCTCCCCATCTCTCCACATCTCCATTTCCCAACGGTTCAACTCACGCAATTTAGGTCAACAGACTATTTTAAATAGCTTCTACCTCAAGCGGTGATAAGGTATCTTTGATGAACGAATTTGTCCTAGAACAACAAAATGAAGCGGCCGCACCACAAAACAGCCCCAAGGAAGTGATTCGTCGCTTGGTGTGGAAAATTTGCATAGCTACTTTAATTTTGATGGCTATAGGCAGTGCCACCCGCGTGATGAATGCTGGTCTTGCTTGTCCAGACTGGCCTTTGTGTTATGGGGAATTAGTGCCGGCTAAACAAATGAATCTCCAGGTTTTCTTGGAGTGGTTTCACAGATTAGATGCAGCTTTGATTGGTTTTAGCGCGATCGCCTTAGCTGGTTTATCCTGGTGGCATCGTCGGGTTTTACCTCACTGGTTGCCTTGGGCTGCAACTTTTGCTTTGTTTTTAATTGTCTTCCAAGGAATTTTAGGAGGACTTACCGTTACCGAATTGTTGCGGTTTGATATTGTGACTGCCCATTTGGGAACGGCGTTATTATTTTTCACTACCCTTTTAGTCATTGGTACGGCACTTAGCCCTTATCAAGGTACGGGAACTGTAGGAAAACTGCCTTGGGTGGGTTTGGTTGCTGCGGTTTTGGTTTATCTGCAAAGTTTACTTGGCGCTTTGGTAGGTTCTCGCTGGGCTTTGCATCAATGTTTTGTCGGGGATCAACTTTGTGGTGTGATGTATAGCCACATTTTTGGTTTAGTACCACCAACGTTAGCAATTTTAGCTGTTGTCTTAATTTCCTGGCGTACACCTGCTTTACATCCTGCTTTACGAAAATTGGCAAATATGGCAGGTGGGTTATTGATTTTACAACTGCTGTTAGGTGTTGCCACCTTCCGGTTACATCTACAAGTCGAACCTCTCACCGTAACTCACCAAGCTGTCGGTGCTACTTTGTTGGGTACTTTGGTGGTATTTACGGTTTTAGCTTTGCGTGACAGCACGGTTAGTCATGCTAATGGGTAATGGGTAATGGGGCATGGGGCATTGGGCATTGGGCATTGGG
This sequence comes from Sphaerospermopsis sp. LEGE 08334, assembly GCF_015207205.1. Classification (NCBI taxonomy): domain Bacteria; kingdom Bacillati; phylum Cyanobacteriota; class Cyanophyceae; order Nostocales; family Aphanizomenonaceae; genus Sphaerospermopsis; species Sphaerospermopsis sp. LEGE 08334. The sequence continues at coordinate 31,099 of NZ_JADEXH010000009.1, forward strand.
CATTGGGTTATTAATCTCCCTACCCTGCTTCCCCTACCTCTTTACTGTCACCTGTCACCTATTCCCTCAGTTATTAACAAATTTAAGCAAAGAGAGAGAGCTAACATGATTGAGACTAATGTCTCTCGTCGCCACCATGATTCATTTTTTCAGGTGATTCAAAGTTATTATCAGCTAACTAAGCCCCGGATCATTCCGTTGCTGTTAATTACAACGGCTGGTAGTATGTGGATTGCTGCTAAAGGGCAAGTTGATCCTTGGCTATTGTTAGTAACGCTGCTTGGTGGTACTTTGGCTGCTGCCAGCGCCCAAACAATTAATTGTATCTATGACCGCGATATAGATTATGACATGGAAAGGACGCGCCATCGTCCTATGCCTTCTGGTAGGGTGCAGCCTCGTGATGCGTTGATTTTTGCGATCGCTCTGGCTGTGGGTTCTTTTACTCTCTTGGCTGTTTTCGCCAATCTCTTGGCTGCACTTTTAGCATTTTCTGGTATCGTTTTTTATGTCTTGGTCTATACCCATTGGCTAAAACGCCACAGCACTCAAAATATTGTTATTGGTGGTGCTGCGGGTGCAATTCCGGCTTTGGTTGGTTGGGCTGCGGTGACAGATACTTTAAGTTGGGCAGCTTGGTTAATTTTTGCCATTGTCTTTTTATGGACTCCCCCTCATTTCTGGGCTTTGGCGTTAATGATTCGGGATGATTACGCAAAAGTAGGGATTCCGATGTTACCTGTGGTTGCAGGTGATAAAGCCACGGTGAGACAAATTTGGTTTTACACGGTAATTACTGTAACTGCTACAGTATTACTGTTTTATCCTTTACACGCTAGTGGTATTGTGTATATGGTAATTGCTTTGACTTTGGGTGGGGTATTTGTCCATAAGTCTTGGCGGTTGTTACAAAACCCAGAGGATAAAACTGTTGCTAGGGAGTTGTTTCTATATTCCATCTCTTACATGATGTTGCTGTGTTTGGGGATGGTGGTGGATAGTTTACCAATTACTCATCATCTTGTGAGTACAATTCTTAGTCAGTTGCATTTGCTTGGTTAAGAAATTTACACAAATAAATGCAACGAAAAAGCGATCGCATTCCTGGGTTTTGGGGGTGCGATCGTTTTTTTAGGATAGGTAACAGGGAACAGAAGGCAAGAAGCAAGAGGTAAATATTTCTCCCCATCTTCGCTGTCAACTGTCAACTGTCAACTGTCAACTGTCAACTGTCACCTATTTCTACAGATCATAAATTAAACACTCTAGAGCATCTGGATACATTTCACAGTAACTTTCTAGGGATGTCTGACGATGTTTTGCTTGTTGTTGATGGGCTTTTTCTGCTTGCAATTCTTCAACTATATCCCAAGCTACTGCACAGTTAGGGGAATTAATACCGTTTTGATCACAAGCTTCTCTGGCTTCGGCAATAGCATCTAGTATTGCTTGTTCAATGGTTTTTTGTTGATTTTTTTCGGAGTTGTTTGCAGCGTTAACTCCGTTGAAGGTTGTCATGATACTTTCACCTTTTTTCGAGTGAGATAAAGATTGATATGGGGGTAATAAGGGATATCAATTAATTCTGATCCTGATGGTGATATCCTCTGAAAACTTCATCAAGCAGTATTGGCTCAACTCTGATTAATGTTAACAATTTAAAGAGAATTTTTTAGTTAATTACTATACTGTTTTTGTGGTTGAGATTTAATCCCCTTGCGGGGAAGAGAGATGGGAGATTGGTAAATTTAATCATCCAGCATCTCACGGATTAATATTTTCGTCATGGCATGGAATCAATCTTGTAATGGGATTGGACTCCAATTCAGCATAGGACGATAGTTTGTTTCCGTCCCCTGACGGGGAATTTTACATACAGACTATTTTATCATTTTATTTTATTCAAAATATCTTTTATCTGCTGTAATTTCTCAAAACACTTACCTACTTCTGATTCATGTCCTTGGAAATAATCTATTGCACTGGTGTATTTGACACCTTCTAAGTATCTAGATTTTCTACTCGCACTTTCCAGATCATTATACAATTTCTCTAGACTTCTGTTATTCAGTTTCTTTGCAAGTTGACGAACATAACCCCGACGAGAGTCATGAGGAGATTTTTCTGGAAATTGATTTGATATATCATCGCCTTTATGACAAGCATAATACTCTACCCAGTGCAATGCTGCATAAAAACACATAGTTATCGACCAATCGGGATAAACACTTTCGATACTGCGTGCTGCATTCTCATTACTTTGAGCTTGCACAAGGTAACGTTCACAAGTCATGATTTATTGGCAGAGCGAGACTAGAGATAATTAAAGCACAATGAAGCTAGGATAATTACTTGACTACATTGAATTTAGGAGAATTACTTAACCACATTTTTGGTCTAGTTACCTCCTTGCCTTGTTTGTGGTCAGAATCAGCTACTATGGCATCTCTGTGCAAATACAATTTATCTACTATTTGAGGGCGAAAATACCACTCTTCCGCAGAATCATCTATTAATTTCCATTCACAATCAATTACCAGATCCTGAATTTTTTCCCAGGTTTGGTCGGATAATTCAGTATCTGCTTTTAGCTTAATTTGAAAATCAAGCCAATGAATATCTGGAAAGCTAGTAGCTATTGCTATAACTCTTTCTACCTCGTCTATTTCTGTAACTATTTCTTCAACTAATTTTTGGATTTCAGGAAGAATCAAACCATAAGTTTTTGCTGAGTTGGCAGGAATTAAGCGTAAATAACCTAAAGGAGACGAATTAAGTTGACTCCAAGTCGTGTTAGTCTCAAGTTGTCTGCAAGACTTTGGCAATAAGTTTTCCTGCCTTGAACTACTATTATAAGTCATACTTCTCCGTTCAAAAATTCATCTAGTCTATCTCTTAAAAATGCTGCGTGCTGTCTAGTAAATGCAAAATTTATCGGATTTGCAGTTGATGATTGTTGGTCATCTTCCACAAATGGACTTTTTGAAAGCATTCCTGCTATTAATATCCTATGTTCCTCATCAATTGCTACTTGCACACCAGTAACCAACAACACCTGATTTTGTTCCTGTTTGCTCATAATTTACTTTTAACCTCTACTTTCTATAAAAACTGGAGAGCTAAATACTGCTGTTAAACCTAGATTTACTCTACCTAGAATTTTATGATAACTCTACAAGAAGTAGAGCTATCATAATCAAGCAGGCTTGTTTTTAAGCTACTTTAATGATGAAAGTAGGATTTAAAGCCAGGAAAATAGAAGAATTAGTAACAACCTGGAGTGTTACTTGAGACTGAGTAACAGTTTTGTACTGTTGTTGAAAAGATTCACAATGCGTCCATGCGGAATATGAGTCAAATCCTGTTTTGAAGCTTGACCCTGATCCAGTCATAATCTGACCTCTTAAAACTACTCTTTGATTATAAAGAATTTTGCGGTCAATAGCATCAAATTTATCCCTAAGTTGGTAAAAAACTATTAATCAAATACATTTAACACTTTTAATACTCCCATCTTCTTTCAAAGCAACAATTTTCACATTTACTATCTGTCCTTCCTTCAAAACACTTGCTTTTTTCGGTTCTTTCTCAGTCAGCTTAATGACTCCCAATATTTCATAAGTAACCCTGTTACCACTGTTAATTTTAGTAACTTTTGCTTCTATTACATCCCCTTCTTTAAACTCTTGAGACTCCCTAACTTTAGCTATTTCCGCTTGACGTGCTGACTCGACAACTGGTGCTGCGGGTGTGATAATTTCCCCCACAGGAACACCTGCATCTTTGTAATATCGCATTAAGCGAGATACCCAACCTAAAATTTGCAGAATAGTTTGAGCATCACTGTTAGGTTTAAAATACTGACTACAGGTAATTTCTATATTGCGATAATATCCAAAAGTTTTACCACTGTGTCCAATTTGTTTACCGTCTTTAACTAAGGTTTTGAGATAGGTTAAAAATCGGGATGTAGCATCAGATTTATCAATTATTGTCCGCAGATATGCAAGGATTTTACCTACTTCGTTGACATCTGTATCTTCTTGGACTAAAGTTTGTGCGATCGCATGAGCAATTTCCCATTGTCCATCTGTTAAACTCATAATTAATACATTCCTTCTGGTGGTAGTCTATCACTGGGATAACGTAAAATAGCTGCAAGTTCTTCTAGTTGTGGTTTTTGAATCAAGCGTGAATGTGCAATTTGAATATATTTCTGGATAAATTGCACTAATTTAGCTCCATTTAATTCGTCATCTTCACTTATTTCATAAGTTGAATAACGCTGTTTTAGATTTTGCGGTTGATTGATTTTATCTACATTTACTGTCATTGTTCCCATTCCAATAGGTTTACCACCTCCTACTTTTAAAGCAATGGGATATTTTTTGTCTTGTCCTAAAACAATTAATAATGTTCCTAATTCTTCAGGAAGTAAATTTTTAAATTGTATTTCTGTTTTAAATGTATATTCTCTTCCTGCTTGTTGTACAGAAATTCCTTCTTTTTGTCCTTTGTCAATCGCTTTAGAAGTATTAAAATAAAACTTCCTTCCAGCAACTTTACCCCTTTCATAATATGCTTCACATTTGGGACGTGGAGCATATAAAGAAGGCATAAATCCTGTGGAGAAATTGACTGTTTCACAGTTAGCATCATTAAATTCTATCAAACCCTGCCAATCTAATGCACCAAATACCCGACTAGCAGGACAAAGTTTTTCTTTATTTTTACAAGGTAAACGTTCTGGAGGAATTTTATCTTTATATCTAGAAGTGATAACTGGTAAGGTGCTATTAGTAATTGCTTCATAGACAGAACGAATGCAACCTTTTAAAGAACTACCTTGAATTGATAATTTATTATCAACTCCTTGCACCATTGTTTTAATTAGAGAAATTTTTGTCCCAATATCGCTACCCAAAACTACAGCACCAGTGGAAACATGAAGGGGTGTTTGCACTTTTAAAGTCAGGTAAAGTGTACCGTGTAACCTATTTGAATCATATTTATGATGTCCATAGGGACGCTGTAAATTAGGTCTTTCTTTGGGAAAAGATACAAAATCATAAGGTTTGGGATTTTCTGAATCAGATGCACGTTTAGGAATTGGTTTTTTCGGTGGTTGGTAAGTCATGTTTATGATTATAATGTGAGTGCTACAAAATGTACAGTTGCGGTTGTTTGATCTAGAAAATATCGTTGTTTTATTTCTAGATGTTTGGGATAATTAAAACCTTTGGGAAAGCGGGTTTCTGTAGATGGATAAAAATACGCATTTCTTTCTTCTAGTTGCCATTTTTTTTCTAATGGTTTAAATTCTGAATTTGCCCCATTAATACTTAAAAGTAAAACTTCATAAGTATTATCTTTTTTGTATTTCCATCTTAGTTCAAACTCATGATTAAACATTTGTCCTTCTAACATGGGAAATTGAAATTGCTCACTAATCGAGGTTTTCTCGAATTTATTAATTCCACTGACTCTATGAGTCCAACGTAGAAAATAATAGGTATGATCTGTGAGTGATTTATTGATTAATTCTAATAAATCTAATAAATCTGAAACTGATAAAGGATGTTCTTTATATCCTACAAAAGCTGTCATTTTGCACCTACCAGATACTTGTCAAGTCATTCATTATAAAAAACCTCTCTCCAAACCTCTCTCCTGCAAGGAGAGAGGCTTTATAATCCCCATTCCCTTGTAGGGAAGGGGGGTAGGGGGGTTAGGTTTTTAAGGCTTATTTGTCTCATATAGTCTTCTGAAAATACCCGTCTAAACTAATACTTGACTCCAAGACTTAACACTGCGGGAAAATAAATCATGAACATTTCCCTCTTGCCAAGTTAATTTTACACCAAAATCTAAATCCATCAATTGTGCTGCTACTGGTGTATCTTGACTATCTTCTAATGGAAAATTATAAGATTTTGCATCATTTTCGGTTAAAAATTCACCTACACCTAATAAAAAAGTGTTTCGCCATTTTTTGTTAGTACCGAAAGCGCAGATTTCTTGTTTATCTTCTGATAAAACACAACCAGGATATTCAACAACGGCTTTATTTAGTTTGATTTTTACAGTTCCTAAACCGCGAGATTTAGCAAAACCTAAACCAAACCAACCATCGTTTAAATCACGCAATACCAAACCAATTAAACCTAATTGTGCTAAGGTGAAGTTTTTTAAATGTAGTTTGGTTTTAAATTCTCCCGCAGTACAAACTTGATAATTGAATGGTCCGACAGCGACAGAACCAAATACTCTATCTATTGCTACACCGTTTCTTTCTTCTGTTTTTAATGGTTTAGAATTATCAGGATAAGCATCTTCTATTCTGATTCTACTGGCAATAGAAGTATTACCAAACATTTGATCTGTAAATGATGATTGTTTATATATTTCATGACTTGATAAGTTTTTAGGTAAATAATCACCTTTCATTGGATCACTTGCCCAAAGTTTTTGGGTATTATTATCACCTCCTACTGTTCTGACAATACGTTCAGCATGAGCGCGAATAGCACCTTTTAAACTGCTTCCCGGTAAATATATTGTACGTCCTCCAGCGTGATAGGTTTCCACAAATTCCATGTCTGGTTTTGTGGGATCTGCTCCTTCTTTACCCGATTTTATCAGAATTGGACCATCGGGAATGATGGTTAAATCTATGGTGCAGTGATTGACGAGTTTTTTGTGCATATCTTTTAAATTGATGGTAAATAGAAATTAAGCAGCAACTAAATTATTTAACTGTATTTCACATTGTTTAAAAATGAAATTTACAGCCCTAAATAATTTATCTAAATCTTGAATGGTGTAGTAAGTGCTATTTCTGGTAAATTGTTCACCTTCTAATTTTCCAAATTGCCATGTTATACCATTAGAAACAATACCAAAAATAATAATTTGGTATTCTCCATTTAATCTTTGAGCAGCAATCATTTCTGCTAAACATTGCGCCCAACCTGTTTCAAAGTTATCTTGTTTTGCTTCAACCAAAATAAAGTATGGTTGATCAAAAACAACTTTACCTAATGGGGAACGTTTAGCTAAGATGTATTGAGGAAATAGTGATATTTCTTCATTATTATCATCATAATTTAAGAACTTTTGACTCCATACAATAAAATGTTCACGGTAAATTTTCCAAATTTCTTTAATGACTGGATAAATCAGATTTTGACAGATAGCTAAGTCTGAATTATCAACTACTCCTTCGCGCATCATGAATTGTAAATCTTCGCGGAAGTAGTCAGAAATACTATAAGCAATTTCATTGATAAAGTCAATTTCAGTGTAAGTAACTTGAAATATTTTTAGCACTTCGCCAATGGTTTTGTAATTACTGAATGCCATATTTACCTCTTATTAGTTTGGTTTTTAGCCCGCCTCAGAATGAATTCTGAGGCTAATAGCGCAAGTCGTCTAAAGACGACTATATTTCATAGATTTAGTCCGTTTTAACGGACTTTGACTATTAGCCCGGAACTTCAGTTCTGGGCGGGTGATTGGGTATTTTTTCCCTTAAATGTTTGATAAGTGCTTTAGTCCAAGCATCTTTAAAATCTTTAGCGTCTTGATAACTAGGTAATTTATCTCCTATTTTACTATTAACTAATTCTGTTAAATAAGTTAATAATTTTTCGGGATTGTTGTTAACATCTAGCCACCACATTGTATCTATATTTAGTTTAACAACTCCTAAACCGCGAGAACGTCCACCACCCAGGGGAATTTGTTGGGTTTCAAATTGATGTAACCCAATCATTAATAATCCTAATTCCCAATCTTCGGCATTTTCAATTATGGCATGAAATTGGAATTGTGTACTTGCTGGTACTACTTGAAAGTCGTATAATTTACCATCTGCTGCGGTTTCTGTGTCTCTATCTATTGCTACTCCATCTCTTTCTTGATATTGTCCAAACCAGGTGTCAGGTACTACGTTTAAATCTCTTATTTGAAATTTACTTGCTATCCAAGGTGAACCAAAGAGACGAGAGATTAAATCTGTCATTTCTACCAAATTTTCTGTTAATTGAAAGTCATTATTTTTGTATTTTTCTTTTAAATCTTTAACCTCATTGTTTCTATTTGTAGTTGTGAAATCTGCGGGATCTTCTGCAAAACTGGGATCTATTCCTCTGAGGAAACTTTCTAAGCGCGATCGCATTGCACCTTTGAAGCTAGAACCAGGTATTAATGGTTGTCCTAATGCGTCTTTGATGACGGGTAAATCTGTGCCGATAGGTTCGGTGGAACGTCCTGCACTTATGCGTAATGCGGTGATTGTTGTGAGTTTTCCGGTGATTTCTAGGCGGTTTTTGAATGTGTCGAACATAATGATTATACCACTTATAATTAATTAATTGAGACGGAGACAACTAAATATATCCTCAACAGATATTTCCCATGCTGTTAAAGAATTTAAAACAGGTAAAAAGTCTTGATTTTGCTTAACTTCTGGTAGTTGATGGGGTAAAAAAGTCATAATTAAACCTTCTTGAGGGTCAATAAGCCAACCTAATTCAGTACCATGTTTTAAGCAAAATAATATATTGTTAATTACACGGGTTGAACTTTGTTCTGGTGCTAAAATTTCAATTGTCCAATTAGGAGGTATTGTAAATTCATTTTGAATTTCTCCATTCTCATCAAGGGGAATTAATTCCCAATTAAAAATACTGATATCTGGAACAAGAGAACGACCTGCAAAGGTGCAACGCAGTTCTGTAAATGCACCAGCTATTTTTTTAGGTATGCTAATTTGATTAATAGCAGGTGCTAAATATGTTTGTATGGCGCTGTGTTTACCTTTAGGCATGGGTTTTTGGTAGATGTTACCATCAATATATTCACTCGCTGGTTTGGTTTCTGGTAGTTTGAGGAAGTCTGTTAAGGAGATTAAGTTGGAGATGGGAGTGGAAGTCATAGTTTTAGAAACTATATAGTAGGAATAAATCTATTTATTCTGTGGACATTATAGACTTAATCAAGGGATTAAATTTCTAGGTCAGTTGGAAATTGAGGAGGTTGTATTTGTGGTTTATTGCTAACTACAGAACTAATGGAAGATTTAATGAAGTTAACAAATACTTCACTAACATTCTCATAGTCAGTGCTAGTAATTGGCTGAAAGCCATGAGCAAATAAGGAGTTATTCCTAACTTCTAAAGCATTGATGATTTTATTAGCATTTTCTTGATATATTTTGCCTATGGGATCATCAGGAATTTCACTTAAAAGATCATAGCTACTTCTTAAAGCTATTTGTATTTTTCCCTTAATATTAGAACGTTTTTTCTCATATTTATCCCGTAAATTTTCTGGTAATTTGGCAGTATCAATATCACCTGTTTTAATACCATAGGTTTTCAATAAACGAATCTGAGCTAATAATTCTAAAGCTCGATACAGTCTTCCTACTGCATCATCATAACGTTGTTGTTCAGCGCGTCTTTCTGCATTTAATATTAAATCTTGAACTATTTCATAACCATGTCCTTCTGTACCATTACTAGAATCAAATTTTTCATCTATTTGTCCTCTACTATTAATTACTTTCTTGAGAAATAGAACTAAATTCCTAATTACAGGATTTCTCATTTGAGGTTCTAATAACTCTAAAGCGTCTCTATGTTCAAATCTATCCCAAGCATCTAAACCTGAACAAAAAGCATATAAAGTTTGTATTTGCCGTCTAACCTCTGCTGGCAATGCCATTGATGATAATAAACGTCTCAGTTGTGCGATCGCTGCTGGATAGTTGTACTGTTGTAGGAAAATAGGTAAAAATTGTTCTATAGTGCGTTGTGCAACTACAGGGGCGACTGTTGCTTGTCCTGTTAGTTCTCCTCGTTCAACTTTGATAATATTTGTGCGGACTGCTGTAGTTACATATAGTGTCAGTTGATAATCCACAGATGCCATTGCTAAACCTACAGACATAGATTTAGTACCACCTGTATAATCAGCCATCATCTGAGCATCTGTAACAGTTTCCTGAATCTTCTGAATACATAATGATGCTTTCAGATAAGATTCTGATAAATCATCTGGTTCTTCAATCAAGATTATGTCTCTATCTGGTTGAAATTTATCACCTAATCCTACTTGTGTAGGAATATTTGGTAATTTTTCAATTACTTCTGTTCCGCGTCTTACTTCACAAGGTGTTCCGCTTCCTATTACTTGTGATTTACTACCTTTAGGACCATCAGAACAAAGAAAAACAACTCTATCTGGTTGTAGTTCACGAATAGCGGTGATGATAGGTTGGTGAGAACCACCGACTGTAATTAAAAGAATTTTTGGCATGATTTAATTGTCTCCTGTATTTAAATTACTATGAATTAATTAAGCTATTAAAGCTGTGTGTTCACGGCTGAGATAACCAAGATAAAGTTGCGTTAATTTCAGATGAATATGTTTACTGATACTGGATTCATTTTTCTGTAAATATTCTTTGAGTGACTCTAGTTTCTCTCGTTGCTGATTATTCATTTTAGGGTTGATACAATCTTGATCATTTTCTCCTAAAAATGGGTTTAATTCTTTATCTATACTGGATTTTATAGATTGAAAGATATTGTTAATGTTGCTAATTAAACCATCAATTTGGTTAATTACTGCATGAGCAAATATTTCCTTTTTTCCATTCTCTATTTTTTCCAGTTTCCAGATTTTACTAGCATCCTTACGGCCTACTTGATAACGGATGTAGTTTTTAATTACTTCTATAGAAGATGTTGGATCTGTAGCTGTTGTAAGAACATTTTTTAAGGGAGAACGTTCTTTCACTTGCTTAATATCAAAATTTTTAGCCATCTCTTGCATCTTTGTTATGACATCATCCAATTGTTTACTTAACTCTTGATTAATTCTTAAAGTTACTTGTTGTTCTAATTCAATAACAGAAATCTTTGACATAATTTATACAGCCTCTTCTCTTAATACATTATGAAACTCATTGCAAATTTGCACTTGTCCGAAACCTTCAGAAGTTCTTTCTCCAACTCCTTTAAGTTCCAATTCTGTCAATTTATCAATCCATATTTTTTCCTTTTCTTTATCTACACTAAATAAATACACACCCCCTCTATTTGTTACTAATTCGATATCTTTCATTAAACCCCAAGCAGCATTCCAACCTGAACGATAATCATAACTACTATAAACTGTATGTAGTTTTAAAGATGAATTTTCCAATCCTGTAAATTCCTTGAGCATTGCTTCAGAAATTACGGTTGTGTATTGCCAATTTTCTGTTAAAATCGCATCTGCTTGTAAATCAATTGTGAAATAAATTCTATTGTTTGGTATTTCTGATATTATACCAAATATATTACTCCATTCATGCCATCTTTTACGTAATTTTACATTAAATTGATTCAGGCGATCGCCCAAATTTGTTTTGATATCACTTGGTTTTTTAGCTGTTATTTTGACTTTTCCTAAACCTCGTGAAATTGAACCCCCTAAGCGAAAATTATCTTGATGATTATCAATGAATGTGTGCAAAGATGCTGCTAAATCATCAGGTACTAAAATTGCACTTTTATATATTACAGCTTCTTTTTGATGTTGTTTTGATTCATTCAAAACTTGAATACTGTACAGTACACTTTCTTCAGAAGTTGCACGTCTTCTATTTATACCTACTCTGGTTAATAATCGAGAATTAGCTGCTTTTTTCTCATAGTTACTGATATTTTGACTATAAAATCCTGTAAAGTTATCTACTCTATCTCCTTCTAATTCATTGTTCTGGGGTTGTACAGGACTATTAAAATCATATACTTGACCATAATTTTCTGCACAAAAACGGTCTATTAAGGTGTCAAAAACACCATCCCCTTTTGATATTTTAAACCCCGGTTTGATTTTAGAGCTTAAAGCAGTTGCAGGTATGACTCTTACTTCTGATTTAATTTTACCATGTCCTGGATACGCATTTTGAAAAATCGCGGGATTTTCACTCAAAAATAATTGATGAAAATCATCACCATCTGTAATTTCTTGATTTGATTGTTGTAAAATTTGATTAGCAACTGCACCACGAATTACACCCCCAGGAATAAATGTTTCTACTTCACTAATATTACCTCCTGGTTTCTTTTGTCCAATTGCTAAAGGTGATAAAGCTTTGATTTCTAATTCAATTTTTTTCATTCTTTCCCACTTCCTTTAGCTAAAAATTCCCATGCTTCTTTTTCTATTGTTAAATCTGGTAATTCCCAATGTAACCAACCTAAACCGGCTGATTTACTTCCACCTAAAGCGTTAATATGTTTCAGTCCTGCTAATATTAATGGTTTGGTATATTTGGGTGCATCATGTAATAGGTGAATATTTCCTGTAAATCTTAGTTTTGTATTTGGGGGTGAGGTTTCTAAAAAGTAAAGTTTACTTTCTTCAGCAGTGCGACGACGACGGTTAATAGTTACACCAGGACGAATAATTTCTGGTAAGTTTTCTGGTTCTTCTTCACAAATTAAATCATCAAATATTATCCGAGAAGGTAAAACGGGATTTCCAAAGATTTGACAAATTAAACAATGATAGTTTTTATCATCTTCTAATTCTGATATCTTATACTCTTTTCTGGTAAAATTTCCCACTAAACCCGCTCTTTGGGGACACATTGTTTGCGGGTTGGGAGAATAGCAAACATCCCATTTTAAACCTCTAACTATTTTCTCACATTCATGGCGCAATCTCCCTTTTAATTGGGAAGCGGGTATGAGTAAATTTCCTTCTGCGTTGCGAACTATGGGTTTATCTGCGAGTGAACCAGATGAACCTCCAGCACCTATACATAATGCTGTGTCAATGATAGCGGTGATGGTTTTTGTTTGGATTGAATTATTAATTGTTTCTAATTTAATCATGACTCAACCCCCGGAGTTATATCTCCTAACTGTTCTAACTGTTCTAACTGTTCTAACTGTCCTAACTGTCCTAACTGTCCTGTGTTATCTGATTCTTCTACAAATCCATAAATATCAACCATATCGCGCCAAATTGTTTCATAAACTTTGTCGTCTGTATCATACATCCAAGGAGCTAAGTTTCCTCCATTTTTATCATCTTTTGGTAAACACCAAGCATCTTCAAAATGTTGTTGTAATTCTGTTTTTCCCTGTTTCAGTCTGACTCGAAAATAGCGATAGTTGAGAATTGCTGTATGTTTACCCCGTTCTAATAAACTGCGAATTTGATAAAGTTGTGATTTGGGGAATTTGGTTTTTTTCAATGCTAATATTGATTTAATTAATCCCCCTATTTCATGTAATGTGTAAGGTCCTGCGTAGAGTTTTAATTTCTGCGGACTTTCTTTAGTTAATGCTTCTTGGCGAAAATCTTTAATATTAGATGCAATCATGGTGACAGATTTTAAGGTGATAAAATCTATTGTTCCTCCATGATATTCTACTTTTTTTAATTTCTTGGCTTTTTCTTTGGCTGATTTCAGTAATTGAGTTACTAAGTCTTGGGCATAGTAAATTGGTGTATCATCAGCGGTAATTAAAACGCCTATGGATGTGCTAAGTTTGCACTCTGAAGGTTTTGCTGTTTGTGGTTGATAACGATGGATTTTTTTCTTGTCTACTGGTTTAGTTTGTTCAATTCTATAATCTGCTATTTCATCTGATTTGTCAATCATTATTTCTTCAAATTTTTCTCCTATGATTTGCGAAATTTCTAATGCTTTGTTAGCAGGAACGATGGTAAAAATGTCGTCACCACCTATGGTAATGATTTCAAAAGGATGAACAAGTTGACCATTTTTTAGTTGTGAATCTTCATCATTTAAATTTCTGAGTTCATGAGGATGTAAGTTTTCTGCTAGTGCGTAAAATACAGCTTCTTCTGTAGCTACACTGACATCTAAACTAAATTTCTTGTATTTCTCAGGAGTGCGAATTTTTTGGATATATCCACCCATGTTATTACCGTCTGCATAAATATAAGCAATAAAACCTTTACTAGCATTAGATACATGAGTTAATGTTTTGGGAATTTCTACATTTTGAGGTTGGATATTTCCATAATATTTAGTTTTTAAATGGGGATGTTCTTCTAAAAATCTGTCGAATCTTTTTACCCAACTTTCAAATATTCCTCTGTGCCATTTTAAGTTTGTTTTAAGATACCATTCTGGTTCTTTTGTGTCTCCGTCTTTTGCTCGATCACCAACTAGATATTTTCTGACTGATGCTTCAGAAAAGTTCGTTTCTCTGGCTAAACCTTCATCTACTCTCATCATAGCAGAACGTCTATCACTCCCATCTCTTATTAAATAAGGATGGGTTTCAAACATTGCTGGATAACGACGGTTTGTATTACGTCCAGGAATATCATTACCGCTACGTCTTTGATTAAATAAAACCGCTAATTTGGTGGTAATTTCGTTAAAACTTTTGCGGTTTCTGAATCCTTCTAACCGTTCTTTTTCATCTTTGGGAAATCCAAAATAAGCTTGAACTATTGGTTTTTGATAATTCTGATTATACCAATCTAACCAAGGTGTATCTTCTATTTTTTCTTTGAATAAACCAAATCTAATTTCTAATGGTCTAAATGTATCACCAACTGCACAGGAATTAGCGGTTAATGTTTCATGGGTATAGCGTTTTTCAATAGCATCTGCTAAGTCATTTACATAAGCAGCAGGACAAAAAGCCAGAATATTTCCCCCTGTAGAATAAATGATTAATTCGGGAATGAGAACTTCTGATAATTTGTAATCTTGATCAAAGTTTTTATTTAACCATGCTCTCACATCGCTACATTGAGCGTTATAAATTTGCGGAAGATTTTTAACATTGAAAAAAGCAGGTAAATCAACTAAATTGATTCTATCCAATAAACCAGAAGCACCTCGCACTTCTTGAATTTTAGCTGATTCAAATACATATTGTTTAACCTTAGTCACACCCCCATAAACTAAACCGATATTAGTTGTTTGATTCCATAAAACAGGATAATGTTTTTTTAGCTGTTCCAAAGTCTCAGGAAAATAATCTTCCTTAATTTTTTGCAAATCTTCAACTTGTTCAACAATAGTTCTTACCTCTACTGGAACTTCTCCCCCAGTTCTCAAAGCTTCCCACATTTCCCGCAAAACAGAAATATCAAATTGCGGTTTTCTTCCATTACCCCAAGCTAAACACCAACTAATTCCTATAGCTACCGAACTTTTAACTTGCATCACCCTTTTTTCCCTTGCTTGACTACTATTTTATTCATTCTTTGCACTTCTTAAACACTGGATAATTGACAATTACCTATTTCTCATTCCTGAAAAGCAGAAGATTCAAACCTTGACTGAAACCATTATCAATTATCAATTATCAATTATCAATTTTCAATTAATCATATCTTGTACCCTTTCTAGTAAAATATCAGGAACAGGACGCGCTTTACCTCTAACCCAAGCACCACAAGTCATTTCTACATAAGGTTCTAATTGATGAACTATCTCCGTTTCTGTGAGAGTGCTGAAAATGACACCAACTGGTATTAAATTAGCACGAATACCACAAAAATTATGCCACCCATCCACCGCTTCTAGTCGAGAACTAATTATTAAATAATGTGTACAAACTTCCAAAAGTGGTAACTTTTCTGGTTGTACCATCCCACCCACATCTACTATTACTAAAGATTTCTGTTTTCTTAACTGAAGAATAGCTTGCGCTTGGTAGGGAAAAAACCTCTCTGTTAAAGATCCGCGATTACGCGCTTTAAAAGCTTCGATTTCTTCATCGGTAGCTTCTGCACCCATTTCTAACACATAATTTCCTTCACCGTCCCAATGTGCGCGTTGTAAATAAATATCAGGATTTTCTTTTAGCAAAGCTTGAAATAACCCATGGGAAAAAACACTTTTACCACTGTCGGGGGGACCAACTACCATCAACGCTGGACACAATTTTTCTGGTTTTGTGACGGGAGAATTTGCGCTATTATTTGATCTCAATTCTCCCAGTTGACGAAAATAATTAGACCATTGTTGTTCTGGTGTGGTTTCCCCGTCTTGGGTTCTTCCGTTGGGGGGAATAATTTTGAACACTTGTCCAATATGCACTAAGCGAGTGTGAGTAGCTACGATTATCGCACCGATGCGGGGATCATAACAAGCAACCCAAGCGGTAGGATGTAATTCATGGATCAGATAACCATATAACCAAATGGGTGCGCGTCCCGAAATTACCACACCACCGGTTGTATCAATTCCTGCTGGAAGTTCTAAACCGGTCAAGTCTTGGGGTTCGATAATGCGATCGCTCCTAGTTAATTCAATCAATAAAACCTGATAATGTAAAGCCTCTACCATCAGGGTTTCACTTAATAGCAAGCGTAAAGCAGGTTCAGTCATCAGCTTTTCTCCGTTCCTGTATTTGTAAATTCCAGTTTTCTCCATCTGTAAAATTGATACTTTGGAAAACTCGATCAGCGGACATTACCTCTCTATCGTTTTCACGTAGCAATTTAAATAAAGCTTTGTCGCAAATTACCCCCACTAATAAACTACCCAAAAACACCGATAAAGTGCAAATAATTACCGCAAATAATCCCAAAGGCGCAATAATTAGCACTATCCAGGTAATTCCCCCATTGACAACCGCAACTAACCAGCTACGGTATCGTACCAATTTTTTCGCTACAGATGGAGACATGACCATAAAACTGTCTTTTCCAGTTCGATGAGTGTATTATTTCACCCTGATAGAAAAGGGGTCTTCTAACCTCAAGGCAAAATGATTACTGGTAAAGGAGGAAACATTAATACTTCATTTATACCTCCTGAATGTTGTAAGGGTTTAGCACTGCTGAACCCCTACTTTCTTAATTTGCTGTTTCCTATGACTACACTTTATTTAACCGAACCAGGAACAATCCTGCGCTATCGCAATGAATCTCTGATGATCATTAAACAAGATCAAACTCAAACCTGTCGTTTAGCAGAAGTTACCTTGGTAGTGGTTTTACCTGGTATCCAATTAACAGATGTGGTAATTGCCCAATTATTAGATCGAGGAATTGAAACCATATTCCTCAGACAAGATGGGCAATTTCGCGGTAGGCTGCAAGGATATTATATCAGTAATACTACTATTAGATTAGCTCAATATCGCACAGTAGAAACCACCTTTGGTATGGCCTTAGCTCAAAAATTGGTTTTGGGTAAAGTCCGTAATCAAAGAGTATTATTACAAAAGCGTAACCGGGCAACTGCAAGTACAATTACGGAATTAGCAGAGGCAATAGATTTAATCAATTCCTATTCTTCCCGTCTCGTTCATGTTGCTACCCCCTTTAACCGCGATGAGTTAATGGGAATTGAGGGAATTTGCGCTCGCACCTATTACCAAGCATTACGTCATTATTTTCCCCCAGAGTGGAAGTTTAATGGCCGCAACCGCCGACCACCTCTTGATCCGATTAATGCGCTTTTGAGTTGGGGTTATGGAGTTTTATTAGCTCGTGTATTTTCTGCTACCGTTCAAGCGGGACTTGATCCTTATTTGGGTTTTTTCCATGCGACAGAACCCTATCGACCGAATTTAGTTTTAGATTTAATGGAGGAATTTCGGCCTGTGGTGGTGGACCAAGCGGTAATTTCCATTGTTGAATCTAACATTTTGGGAACTGAGGATTTTCAAGATTCTCCTGATGGGGTGGGGATATGGTTAGGACCTTTGGCGAAAAAGTTGTTTTTGGGAGAGTTAGAACGACGACTGCGTACTCCTCTTTTATATCCTCCTCAAAATCGTCGTTTGACTTTAAATCAAATTCTTTTGGAACAAGCGCGGTGGTTGGGACGGTGTTTGATGCGTTCTGAGTTGGATTATGAGGCGTTTGTAATTAAGTAATGGACTGGGTAAGGCATCATTATATATTTCAAATGTGTCAAAATCAAAGTAGAGAGTTGATTGATTCCAATTATGACTATTTTGGAAACTATTATAGAGGAATTGTCCTCAGCACCAGAGGCATTACTATTACAGGTTTACAATTTTATCAAAGTTGCCAAAGAAGAACCTAATTTACCATCTAATTCTTCTAATTTGCCACGAACTGCGGGTTTACATCAAGGTGAAATTTGGATGAGTGATGATTTTAATGAACCTTTACCGGATGAGTTTTGGTTGGGTGAAGAGGAATGAGAGTTTTAATTGATACTCATGTATTTATTTGGTGGACAAGTGATTTTCCAAGAATTTCACCTGCTGTTTATCAACTTCTTTGTAATCCCAAAACTCAGGTATTTTTAAGCGTTGTCAGTATTTGGGAAATGCAAATTAAATTATCCTTGGGTAAGATTCAATTTAAGTCAGCATTACCTCAAGTTATTGAGGATGAAATGAAGCAAAATAAAATTCAGTTATTATCTCTTGATTTATCTCATATTTATGATCTAAATAATTTGCCTCATTATCATAAAGATCCTTTTGATCGCTTATTAATATCTCAAGCTAGAAGCGAAAATTTAATTATTATCAGTATTGATGAAAAGTTTGATGGTTATGACATAGAAAGATTTTGGTAAAACCACCAATTACTATCTTATGCCTAAATTATGGTTGGTTTGTTATGACGTATCCGATGATAAACGTCGGACAAAGTTGGCCAAGTTGTTGGAACAGCGTTGTCAACGGGTGCAATATTCGGTGTTTGAATGTCCGCTGGATGATAAGGAGTTGAATTTTCAGTTAGAAAAGCGGTGGTTAAAGGTGCTGAAGTTGAGTGAGGATAATTTGCGGGTTTATCCTCTGGATGAAACTGCTAAACAGAAAACACGAGTCTACGGAAGTGAACCACCTTATGAACCTCCTGATTATTTAATTTTGTAAAGTTTGATATTCCTGGTTATGGTGGTATGGAGATGGTTGAAATATCCCTCAGTTCTGGTTTTGGGCATTTGTAACGAAATGTAAAGGAATGTTTGGGTTTTGGCGCAGGAAGCTAGAAAGATTTACATTTAGTAATCTTTGGTAATTTTCAAAAAATGTTGGTTTTTTGGATTGACATCTTGGAGTTTTTCGGTTAAATTATTTTTATTGGCTGGAAACGGCAATCTGCACCTTGAAAATTAAATACTGACTTTGCTTGTTACATTGTTGTTTCCGTAGCTTGGCGCAAACGCTCCTTGAAAGCTATTTGTAACAAGGTCTCCATGAGTGTAGGGTTTTTCATAACCAATTCCCCGCAAGGGGATGGAAACACTCTATCGCCAACTACCACATCAGCAACAGCCTGAGGTTTTTCATAACCAATTCCCCGCAAGGGGATGGAAACGATTAACTTCTTGGTAGAAGCAGAGTCACAGAGACTATCCAAGGTTTTTCATAACCAATTCCCCGCAAGGGGATGGAAACTGCCTTGGGGCTTGCTGACACCCTTGTTCTCAAGTGTCCAGCAAGTTTTTCATAACCAATTCCCCGCAAGGGGATGGAAACCTTACTTCCAACTAGTTAATGGAAAGGTTCAGACCAGAGAGGAGTTTTTCATAACCAATTCCCCGCAAGGGGATGGAAACCTCACTGCCAACATGGCAGATAACAGACTTCCAGTAAGCAGTCTGGTTTTTCATAACCAATTCCCCGCAAGGGGATGGAAACGCCCAGAAGGCTCTGCGCTCCGGCTGTGGGAGGAGTACAGTTGTTTTTCATAACCAATTCCCCGCAAGGGGATGGAAACACTATTGCTTCTGCCCATGTGATAGTTTCAGTTTTATTAGTTTTTCATAACCAATTCCCCGCAAGGGGATGGAAACTCCAGAAGGCTGCTCTCACATCTTTGACTTTAAAAACAATGAGTCTGTTTTTCATAACCAATTCCCCGCAAGGGGATGGAAACTGCGACGGGAGAAGAGGCTAGAGACTTAACTTTGGCTTGTTTTTCATAACCAATTCCCCGCAAGGGGATGGAAACAAGTCTTGAGGAATCCAGCTGGGTTCTTTTCTATATTCTGTTTTTCATAACCAATTCCCCGCAAGGGGATGGAAACTGCGACGGGAGAAGAGGCTAGAGACTTAACTTTGGCTTGTTTTTCATAACCAATTCCCCGCAAGGGGATGGAAACAAGTCTTGAGGAATCCAGCTGGGTTCTTTTCTATATTCTGTTTTTCATAACCAATTCCCCGCAAGGGGATGGAAACGAGACTTGTTTTATCTTGAACTCGATATTTGTGCAAGCTGCATAAAGGTTTTTCATAACCAATTCCCCGCAAGGGGATGGAAACGATTGTTCTGGAAGAAAAAGTTTAGAGTCTGTGTACATGATGTCGTTTTTCATAACCAATTCCCCGCAAGGGGATGGAAACGTAGTGCTTTATAAAGGAAGTTGGGAGCGATCGCGCTCTGTTTTTCATAACCAATTCCCCGCAAGGGGATGGAAACTGCTCTCTTAAACTCATCATAAAGTTGTCTTTCAGTCCCATTTAATGTTTTTCATAACCAATTCCCCGCAAGGGGATGGAAACCAGTGGGGTGCATTTAGAAGCCTTGGCTGAAAAACCGTTTTTCATAACCAATTCCCCGCAAGGGGATGGAAACAATTCAACTATTAGCCGAGAGAGTGACTTCATTGGTGTTTTTCATAACCAATTCCCCGCAAGGGGATGGAAACTGGGTAGTCCTGTTTTTCATCAATCAATGTTATATTCATCTTGGTTTTTCATAACCAATTCCCCGCAAGGGGATGGAAACAAAACTTGGGGAGAAAAAAGATAGAATTACTAAAAAATGCGATCGCTTAGTTTTGATGAATATTCAATAAACTTTGATAGTGATTTAATCAGCTTTTGCAGTACCAATACAAAAAAATTGAACTTTCCAAAATAGACAAGAAACAATGTACAATTGAAAATTATATTGACTGCAATTAGTTCTTTTTTTCCCCTAAAAAGAAAAAGTTTGAAACCTTAAATTAAACAATTGTCAATTATCAAATATCAATTATCAAATTGAACAGCTTTCCCTATCCACCCACACCGCAAATATTACATTGGTTAGCAGCAGGACAACTAGCCAACCGTTTGCAGCGTTCAATTAGACTATGGGTAATATTAAACAAACTGTATGGGGAAGAAAACTGGACAACGGACTTAGCAAAAAAATTTACCTACGCACAACTACGCGATCGCCTATTTTCCTACTATCACCCCAAAAGCGAAAAACTCAACGCCGAACAAATAACCACCAAATGTCAGGACCCTACCTGCATCTGTCATCAAAGCGGATGGCAAATTATTCAAACTGCAAATAGCCACATTTGCCAAACCCAATGGCAACAAGAAATACAACAACTCACCGGCATCAGTTCCCAACAACTGCACCAACAACTACAACAACCCCCCTTTGCAACCGTTCATCGTTCCCTCAGAGATGATCTCAAACAGCTAACTCATTTAGGATGGCTGCAAACAGTAGTCAAAGGAGAATATCAAACCCTAGCTAAAACCGAACTACCAGCACCAACAATTTCTGCAACAGCACAAACCACCTTTACCCAACTCTCCCTACCCCAAACCTGGGAACTACTGCACGTCTTAGAGTCCATATCCTTTGTCCAGCCAAACCTAGATATCATCATTCAAAATTTGTGGGAACAAATAGTAGATCATACCCATACATCCCCCACCACCCAAGAACCACAACAACGGATATTTCTGCATTTAGACTATATACTCTCTCAAGAAATGCAGGATCAGGTAGACAACTATCAAGAACAGCTAGAACAACTGTGGCGTATACCTGCTGCTGGAGTAGTGCAGTTTGAATATTGGATCGCAGCTACAGCAAGCAAAGTACAAATAACCGTTTATCCCGTGTGTTTGCATTATCTCCGACGTGCCAAATATCTCAGCGCCTATGGTATAGATCCCCAAGGAAATATCAAATGGCACAACTACCGACTAGACCGCATCGCCTCAGAAAAATTGCAAATTCTTCCCTGGGGAGATCCAGGTATACCCAAAGAATTAAAAGAAATGTGGCACAGTGGCAACTTACCCACCCCAGAATATGTAGAGACAGAATTAGAAAAAGCTTGGGGTTTCAACTTTTACCTACAACGGGAATTATTGATCATTCGTTTTCCGCCAGCTTTTGCCCAATGGTATGTAGATAAAACATTTCGCCATCATTCCTTCCAGCGTATTGCCTATGAACAACTAGCAAATTTAATTACAGCAGACATTCCCGAAACCCAACAGCGGCAAATATTAGATATTATCAAACACAGAAATAAACAAGATATTTATTATCAAGCTTGGATACGTACTGGGGATATTAATGTTTTGATGCGGTTACGAGACTGGCGACCAAATGGAGAGGTGATAGCACCTTTGTCTATTCGTCAACGACTCAAAGAAGAAGCGATCAAAGAATTAGCTAATTATTAATTGCCCAACATCCAATCTAAATGTTGTGGTAATAATATTCCTAAATCATAATTATTAACTATTGTCTTGCGTGCGGCGTTACGAATAGAAATCATATCTGGAGAATTATCTAAAGCTGTATTCACTTTTTCGGCAATTTGTTGGGGAGAAAAGAAATCTACCAACAGTCCATTTTTACCATCTTTAATTACTTCCTTAACTGGTGCAGTATCAGAAGCTATTAACAAACATCCTGCGGACATTGCTTCTAACATTGACCAGGATAAAACAAAAGGAAAAGTTAAATAAATATGGGCTGAGGATGCTTGTAAAACTTGCAAATATTCAGAGTAAGGTAGTAAACCTGTAAAGTGTAATCTGGTTAAATCTAAATCTAATTTTTCTAACATTAATTGTTTATAAGTTTTACCATCAGGAAGATTTTTTCCATAGGCTACTCTATCTTCTCCCACAACTACAATATGACAGTTTGGGCGTTGTTGTTGAATTAATGCTACTGCTTCCATAAACTGAGGAAAACCGCGATAAGGTTCCATTCCTCTGGCCACATAGGTAATTAATTCTGAAACATGGGAAAGATCAAGATTAATTCGGGGTAAAATTAATTTAGCATCTGGCTGAGGACTAAAATAATTAGTATCAATTCCATCGTGACAAACAGTGATTTTTTGATGATATTCTGGGGGAAATTGTTGACGTTGCCAATTAGTAGGAGAAAGTCCGCGATCGCAATGGTATAAATCTAGTAAAATTGGTGAATTTTTGACTTTAATACGACACAAATCATCTGCATTTAATGGATCACTGGGATCAAAATCGGCATCAGAACCGCAAGCATGATAAAACCATTCAAAGAAACATAATAATTCGGCTTTCGGGAAAATTTCTTTCATAAATAATGTTAGACCCCAGCCAGAATGACCATAAATTATATCGGGAATAAAACCCTGTCTTTTAAGTTTTTCTGCCATGCGATATACAGCTTGTCCGGTGAGAATTGCATTTTCTAAATTGCGGATATAATGATGAGTTTGGGGTGCTGCTGTGCGGGAAGGTTCATAAATAGCTTTCAATACTCCTGGTATTGATCCTTCCTGACGATTTGTACCAAATACTACTTGATATTTATCATCTTTGCCTAAAGCTGTAGCCAGGTGACGAAATTGGGCGGGAAAGTTGGGATGTAAAAATAAAATACGTTTGGGATGTTGAGAAGTATTTTTCATGATAGTCAACTGTGTACAAAACCGTCAATGGAAAAATAGGGAATGGTAAAAAATTCTACCTATTCCCTCATTACTTACCCCTGATTTGATGGCTGATTGATTTGGTATAAATAGTAAGTTGCCATAGGAATGACAGTAGCTGCAATTAACAATCCTACTACCCAAGCAGTAGCATTACCTTTGTTTTTGTCGGTTTCTTCCGCATTGCTAAAAGTGCTTTCTACCTGTACAGTTTGTTTTTCTGCTGGTGGACCAGGATCAGGTTTACCAGAAAGGACTGCTACTAGGCGATCGCGCACGTCCAAAAATCCTTGATTATATTTGTTACCATCCCGCAATGCTGCCCCTAGTGTTTCTTCTGTGACACTATTACCGATCTCATCAGTCAAGAGAGTTTTCACTTGATCCCCGCTGACAATAGTTGCACCATTAGTTAGAGTATCAACGATCAAAATCGCTTGGTTAGCTTGTGCTTCTGGTGTAGGAAACCATTTTGTAAATAGTCCTTTGGCAAAACTTTCCGGTGTTTCCCCATAGTCGAAACGGTGAATGGTAACAATTCTTACTTCATTACCAGTTTCTTTGGCTAAGTCTTTAAAAGCACCGCTGATTTGACCTTCATTAAAACGGCTAAGAACATCACCTTCATCTATAATCCAAGTATCTGCTGTGAGGTTGGGTATTTGATATACTCCAGTAGCAAAAGCAGGTGTGACAAAAACAGAAATAGCCATCATCATCACCAATACAGGTACAATGAGACGGGTAAGGTATGAATGACCACTAAATAATTGCTTGAGTAGCTGTTTCATGAAATGAATCCTACTAAAATACTCTTGCAATCAAAATACTACATAATCTAGGTCAAAAGCATCTGATTTGAGGATAATTCCTGGATGGTAAAATTACCAGGATTTATTTCAGGATTTATTTGTCAAATCAATCTAAAATCTAAAATCTAAAATCTCATGACAATCATCTTAACTAACGACGACGGTATCGACGCACCAGGTATTCAAGCTTTACTGAAAGCGGTAAACGACAAAAATGTAATTATTGCAGCGCCCGCTTCCCATCAGTCTGGTTGTGGACATCAAGTAACGACAACTGAAGCGATTAAACTAGAACGTCGTTCTGATTTTGAATATGCTATTGCTGGTACTCCTGCTGATTGTGTGAGAATTGCCATAACACAAATTAGTCAAGATGTCAAGTTTGTACTGTCAGGAATTAATGCTGGTGGTAATTTGGGGGTGGATGCGTACATTTCTGGGACTGTTGCTGCTGTGAGAGAAGCTGCGATGCACGGTATTCCCGGTGTGGCGATTTCTCATTATCGCAAAGCTAAACTCAATTATAATTGGGATTTAGCGGCTAAATGGACATCAGTAATATTAGCAGATTTACTGAAAAAACCTTTAGAACCTGGTAGCTTTTGGAATGTGAATTTACCCCATCTACTACCGGGAGATGCTGACCCAGAAATGGTTTTTTGTCCACCCTGTACCAAACCTTTACCTGTAAATTATCGCATAGAAGGTGATAATTTTTATTATGTTGGTGAATATGGTAAACGCGATCGCACTCCTGGTAGTGATGTAGATATATGTTTTTCTGGCAATATTGCAATTACTCAGTTAAAGGTTTGATCATGCCAATTTTGGATTTTGGATTTTGGATTTTGGATTTGAGATTTTGGATTGAAAAAATTGGTTTCATAAGCTAACCAAAAGTTTATCTTGCTACGGTTGTAATTTTCATCCCTATCTGAGACCGTGAGTGTTTTTGAATTGTTCATGTTTCTTCATCGACACTTTGCAGCAAAAACACAATTTTATCTACAGATTTTGTGAGTTGATTGATTTCTTGTAGTGAATCTTTTTGTGTTTCAGCGAGACTTTGTACAGCATCACACAAGGCAAAAATTTGATATCCTTGCTGCTGTACTTGCTTTCCTTGTGCTTCTACTTGTACGCTCAAAGCATCTACTCTTTGAGCTAAACGTTCAATAGTATCGGTAGTAGAAAGCACAGCTTCACCAATTTGCTCAACAATAGATTCTAAGCGGTTTATTTTAGCTTCTATTCCTGCGGATATCATTTCTGGAGCGCCCCAATTTTGAGAAATCATCATAGTAATATTGTTAATATTCATCAAATAATTTCCTAATCAGCACTAAACTGTACTAAGTGAAATTTGAGAATCAAACAAAAATGCCATCTGTAGCAATGCTATCTAATTAAGGATTGGTAAATCCTGTAATTAGCAGAGTAATTAGCAGATGTTTAGTAGCAATATTAACCTGATTTTCGGAAGCATTTGGGATATTTAAAAAATAATACAAAATTGGGTAATTGTGCAAAATTGTGTGAATTTTTTTAACGATAATTATCAATCTATAGGACTCCTATTTGATTTTTGAACAGAACTGAGTACATACTGAAAGCCTTCTTTCCTGTTCCCTGTTCCCTGTTCCCTGCCTCCACGAACAATTCATGAATCAAATCGGATCACTATAGTGATAATTAAAAGTTATACAACTACCCTCAAAGTATTTCCTGGGTATTAGATTACTGCATTGGCGAAAAATACGACACCAATTGTACAAAAAGTTAACCCAACCCAACGAATTGTTTTGTGAAATATCTGCTTACTTGCTTGTTTTGTGAATATAATACCAATTTTTCTAGCAGACAAGACAATTGCAGTTTGAGTTAAGCTAACACCGAGCAAATATGTGGCCATGGTTGATATTTGAGCGCCTATAATTGCTTGACTATCAGCATAACCATGAAATAACCCAGCGATAACACTGAGTACGGTACAAGCTAACCAACTGATTTGGGTAGGTAGGAGGAAAATGATACCAAAGATGATAGAGAAAAAGGCGATCGCTATTTCCATACCTGGGGCTATAGCTGGTAGATTTAAGGAACCTAAATGTATTATTTGTCCCAAGAAAGCAGCAAATACAAAAGCTAAACCGATCCAAGCACCACGTACAAATCTAGCAGAGAGTAAACCAACAGCGACAATACCAGCTAATCGATCCAAAGCAATAACTGGATCAGCGATACCCCAAATAAACCCTTCCCAACAGTTAGAAATAGTGTGTTTCATAGGTGATCCCCCGGATGAAGTGATCAGACTGATGAGAATTAAAGCAGCGATCGCACCCATGAGACGATACTGTTGAGAAGTAGGTACTGCATTAGTACCATCAGATACAGATAATGTAGTTTTGAACATAGTGATAATAGATCAGATTATTCTTATTGGTAGTTTATATTACCCCAATCTTGAAAAAAAATGTCAGAATTTAGGAGTCAGGACTCAGAATATTTGACTTAAGGAATGCTGGATGAGAATCTTCTAATATTAGTCAGTAATTAGTGAACAGTAATTAGTTAAAATAGCGGTAGGAAATAAATTGGAGTCTACTTGAGATTATTTCTGGATTGAATTAAGAATTAAATTGTATGTCTTCCTCTAAATCAAAATCTGACAAACGCATAATTTACCAAGAATTTGGTAATGATAATTCACCTGCTTTAGAACGTCCAGTACAAGAACTACCCCCAAACCAACAAAATGTGAGGGTACAAGCAACCCGCGCAGGGAGGAAGGGAAAAACAGTTACGGTTATTACTGGGTTTCAAACCAAACCAGAAACCTTAAATGCGTTACTTAAACAGTTAAAAACCCAATGTGGTACTGGGGGAACATTAAAAGAGAATGAAATTGAAATTCAAGGAGATCATAAACAGAAAATTTTAGAGATTTTAGTTAAGTTAGGTTACAAAGCTAAAATCAGCGGTGGTTAATGTAGGTGTTATATCTGGGTGTTAGTTCGGGTTACTGTATCTTTTCAGGAATGCGAGTGAGAGAAAGTGATGTTAACTGTAGAGAAGTGGAACATTAACAGGAGGCTGAAATGGATTTAGTAAGAATATTATGCGCGATTTTTCTGCCACCTCTAGGAGTATTTTTGCAAGTAGGTTTTGGTTTGGACTTTTGGATTAATATTGTGTTAACTTTATTCGGTTATATTCCTGGTATTATTCATGCAGTTTGGGTGATTGCCAAGAAATAATATCAGCATTCAGCCATCAGCTATCAGCAGTCAGCAAGACACTAAAACCATCAATAATAGGCTGTAAATTGCTCTCATTAATACTGGTGTAATTTTACAGAACCGGAACAAGATCCCTGTTATTAATTCATTGTCTTTCTAGAGAATAGCTGATTACTGATAGCTGAATAATTACGTAAAAAATTATCACAAAAAGCCAAAATATGAAAGTAAAATATCCTATTAATTTTCACAAAGGTCTAACTTTTTTTATAGTGTTAGGGCTAATGTTTTTCTACCATAACTTTACCATTGGAGCTTGGGTTTATCTTGCCCTTCATGGTACTTATGGTTTTCTTTGGTTACTCAAAGATCGTATTTTTCCAGATAGACAATGGGAACAAGAAATTCCCAATTTGATGGGAATTATTGGCTTTTTTGTCTTAGGTTTATATTGGGTAGCACCATTTATTCTCATTAGTAGTGGTACTGTTCCACCTTTACCGCTAGTAGCTGCGGCTATTTCTTTAAATATTGTGGGTGTGTTTTTGCATTTTGCTAGTGATGCTCAAAAATACTATACTCTCAAATACAAAACTGGACTAATTACAGAAGGTTTCTTTGCTAGATGCAGGAATACAAACTATCTGGGAGAAGTCTTGATTTATCTAGCATTTGCTATGTTAGCACAGCATTGGCTACCTTTTCTAATTCTGGGGTTATTTATAGCGATGGTATTTGTTCCCAATATGCTGAAAAAAGATCAATCTTTGTCTCGATATCCTGAGTTTGAGGAATATAAAGAAAGTTCTGGGTTGCTGTTTCCTAAACTATTTATTTCCAGGAATCTGAATAAAGAAGAAACAACAGCTTAAAGCGAAATTGATTTGCTATAGAGTGAATCCATAAATATAGAATTTTTACCTGTTTAGCAGAAGGAAAGTTTTATGAATTACAAAGCAATAACATTAGCAGCAATTTTGGGGATTTCTACACCTGCAATTATAGATGTAGCAATGACTCAACCTGCGCTGGCACAAAAGTTTAATTATCCCAAGGGACATTTTGGTGATCAAGATTGGGAAGTAAGTTTATATTTTCAAAATAATGTCTATTCCTATTATGGAGAAAATCGCCGTAATCGTAATTCCAACATTAATCTATCTGGTGCTGTAACTTCAGGAACTAATGATCGGCAAGTTTATACTTGGAATAATAATGGTATGAAATATCGAGTAACTTGGCGGCCTAGTGATCCTAATTTTATTCGTGTTCAGGTGATTAATTCAAAAGGGAAGGTGATTTTAAATCGGCTACTTCAGGCTATTAATTATGATGATGTGATCTCTCCATAGATTAAGTTTAGGTTTGATGATATTGGGTAATTGGTGATAACTGATTACCTGTTTTTATTGTTGTTAATAAAAATTACTGTTAGTAACTAAATTTTGATAGACAATACATATATGCTATAATTTTTCTAGTCTGTATTAACAAGAGGATCACAATGAGTTTAGTAATTTCCGAAGATATTGTTCAAGCCAGTGGATTATCAGAAAAAGAATTAATTTTAGAATTAATCATTCTATTATTTCAAATAAAAAAAATTAGTATTGGTAAAGCATCTGAACTAGCGCAAATGCCTTTACTGCAATTTCAACATGAATTAGCAATTAGAAATATCCCTGTTCATTATGATGAAAGTGATTTGGAAGTTGATTTAAAGAATCTGCTATAATCTACCTATATAAAATCAACATCACAAAACTATGAAAAAAATAGAAATTGAACTTAATCAAGCAACTTACGACAAAATAGAAAAATTGACACAAACTCATCATTGCCAAGTTTCAGATTTAATCAAAGCTATGATTGATCAACTAACTAAACCAGAAATGATCAATAATTCATTTATTGGTGAATGGTCAAATGATGCTGAGTTAGTAGATCAAATGATTGAAGATATTTTACTAACCAGAAATTGATAAATAGTGTATCAAGATAAGAGACTTGAAACAATGTTACAGAACACTTATCAACTCCCCTTGACATTTGAGCAAATTCTAACTTTAGTTAAACAACTTTCTGATTCAGAGAAGTTATTACTCAGTAAAGAACTAGAAAAAGAAACGTTGAATAAAAAGTTAACAGAATTACTGGAAATATTTCAAACTGATGAATTGTCATTAGCAGAAATTACAGAAGAAGTAGAAATTGTCCGTTCTCAAATTTATGCCAGAAAACAACAAAATAGATGCTAATTATTACTATTTAATTTTGAACACAACCCGCCCAGAACTGATAGCGTAGCGTGGCGTTAGCCATAGTTCAGGGCTAATAAATAAAGTCCGTTAAAACGGACTCGGAAATTTTGTTTAGTCGTCTTTAGATGACTTCTGCTATTAGACATGGCTACGCCACGCTTCGCTATCAGAATTCATTCTGAGGCGGGCTATTAATTACCAATTACCTATTAGCCAAATATTGATACATCTCCCATCGTGCATCCACTTCCGCTTGCGCTTGCGCTAACAATTGTTTAGCAATTTCCGGTTTACTCTTAATTAACATCTTAAACCGGTTCTCCTGATACATGGATTTTTCCACTGACTCAGAAGGTGCTTTCATATCCAATTGTAGGGGATTTTTACCCTGTTCTTGCAATGCAGGATTATAACGATATAACAACCATCTACCAGAGTCAACTAAGGCTTTTTGTTGTTGTAAACCAGTGGTCATATCAATCCCATGAGCAATACAATGACTGTAGGCAATAATTAAGGATGGACCATCAAAAGCTTCCGCTTCTAAGAATACTTTTAATGTGTGTTCATCCTTCGCACCTAAAGCGACACTGGCCACATAAACATTACCGTAAGTCATGGCCATTAAACCTAAATCTTTCTTCGCTGCGGGTTTACCACTTGCGGCAAATTTAGCGACTGCTGCGGTAGGAGTTGCTTTAGAAGATTGACCACCTGTGTTAGAATAAACTTCTGTATCCATAACCAAGATATTGACATTTTTACCACTGGCTAAAACGTGATCAATTCCATGAAAGTCAATGTCATAAGCCCATCCATCACCACCAACTATCCACACACTTTTCTTGACTAAATAATCAGCAAGAGATGTGAGATTTGCGATTTTTGTTTTTAGATTTTGGTCATGTTTAGATGCGGAAATTTCATCAAGTTTTTGCTTGAGAACTTCCACATTTTCCCGTTGTTCCCAAATATCAGCTTCGGTTTTTTGTTCATTTTTGAGGATATCATTAACTAAATTATCCCCAATTTCACTACTTAATTGTTGCAGTAATTCGGCTGCAAATTCTGCTTGTTTATCAATAGATAAACGATAACCAAAACCAAATTCGGCGTTATCTTCAAATAAACTATTGGACCATGCTGGACCCCTTCCTTCTGCGTTTTGAGTCCAGGGAGTTGTGGGGAGGTTTCCACCATAAATAGAAGAACAACCGGTTGCGTTGGCAATGAGTGAGCGATCGCCAAATAATTGTGTTAATAATTTCAGATATGGTGTTTCTCCACATCCTGCACAAGCACCGGAAAATTCAAACAATGGTTCTTGCAGTTGTTGTTGACGAATTTGATTTAATTTCAACTTTCTGCGGTCGGGATTTGGTAAACTTAAAAAGAAATCCCAATTTTCTCTTTCCTGTTCTCTCAGGGGTAACTGCGGACTCATGTTGATAGCTTTTTTGGTGGGTTCTGCTTTATTTTTCGCAGGACAAACATCCACACAAATACTACAACCTGTACAGTCTTCCGGTGCAACTTGAATAGTAAATTTCTGACCAGCAAAGCTTTTATCTTTTGCATTTGCTGACTTAAAACTTACAGGTGCATTTGCTAATTTATCCGCTTCATAAACCTTAGCGCGGATAGTTGCATGAGGACAAACCATCACACATTTACCACATTGAACGCAGACATCCTCATCCCAAACCGGAATTTCTTCCGCAACGTTGCGTTTTTCCCATTTTGCGGTTGCAGTGGGGAAAGTTCCATCTGCGGGTAAAGCGCTTACAGGTAAGTCATCACCTTCCCAAATCATAATTTTACCCAGAACATCATTGACAAATTTGGGTATGTTGTTCTGTAAAGATTTGGGTTTTTCTGGGACAGCTTTTACCTTTCCTACCTTCACAGGATAGAGATTTTCTAAGGTGTTATCAACAGCTTTTAAATTCATGTTGACAACATCTGCACCTTTTTTACCGTAGGTTTTTTCAATCGCTTGTTTAATTTTGGCGATCGCCTCTTTTTCTGGCAATACCCCCGCTAATTTGAAGAAACACACCTGCATAATAGTGTTAATTCTTCTTCCCATCCCGCTATTTTTTGCCACCTGACTAGCATTAATAGCATAAACTTTCAGGTCTTTATCAATAATTTGCTGTTGCACCTTTACAGGTAAATTTTTCCAAACTTCCTTCGCAGGATAGGGACTATTTAATAAAAATGTCGCTCCAGTGGCAGCATTTTTTAAGATATCAATTGTCTCCAGAAAACCCCAATGATGACAACCGATAAAATTAGCTTGGTTGATCAGATAAGTGGAGCGAATTTTCTCAGCACCAAACCGTAAATGAGAAACCGTCATTGAACCAGACTTTTTAGAATCATACACAAAATAACCTTGAGCATTATTTTCTGTACCTTCTCCAATAATTTTAATAGAGTTCTTATTTGCACCTACCGTACCATCAGAACCCAAACCATAAAACATTGCACGCACAACGCTATCTGGTTCTGTAGAGAAGTTGGGATCAAAATTCAAAGAAGTAAAAGTGACATCATCATTAATCCCAATAGTAAAATGATTCTTGGGTTTTGATTGACGGAGATGATCAAAAACCGCTTTTACCATTGCAGGGGTAAACTCTTTAGAAGATAACCCATATCTACCTCCGACAATTTTCGGGAATGTGGTTTTTTTCCATCCTTCATGGATAGCGGTGACTACTTCTAAATATAAAGGTTCACCTGCGCTTCCTGGTTCTTTAGTTCTATCCAAAACCGCAATAGATTTGACACTATTAGGTAAAGATTCGATAAATCTGCCCACATCAAAAGGTTGAAAAAGTCGAACTTTGATAACTCCCACTTTTTCACCTTGTTTATTCAGATAATCTACAGTTTCATGGACAGTTTCACAACCAGAACCCATGAGAATAATTACCCGATCCGCTAGGGGATGTCCATGATATTCAAACAATTTATAATACCGTCCTGTTTGTTCTCCAAACTTATCCATAATACGTTGCACAATATCAGGACAAGCATTATAAAAAGGGTTTGCACCTTCACGGGATTGAAAGTAAACATCGGGGTTTTGTGCTGTTCCTCTTAACACTGGTTTATCAGGAGTTAAACAGCGTTGACGATGTGCAGATATTAATTCTAAAGGTATTAATTCCTCTAAAACTTCATCAGATAATAACTCAATTTTTTGCACTTCATGGGAAGTTCTAAAACCATCAAAAAAGTGCATAAAAGGTACTCTAGTTTCTAAAGTTGCAGCTTGAGAAATAAGAGCAAAATCATGACTTTCCTGTACAGAAGCAGAACATAAAAATGCAAAACCTGTGCTTCTAGCTGCCATCACATCACTATGATCACCGAAAATAGATAAAGCGTGGGTAGCTAAAGAACGTGCGGAAACATGAAGGACAAAACTAGTTAATTCTCCCGCAATTTTAAACAAATTGGGAATCATTAATAACAAACCTTGGGAAGCGGTGAAAGTTGTACTTAAAGCACCTGTTTGTAATGCACCATGCACCGCAGCAGCAGCACCACCTTCACTTTGCATCTGGGTGACATTAGGAATTGTACCCCATAAATTAGGTTTATTTTCTGCCATCCAAGCATCCGCCCATTCACCCATATTTGATGATGGTGTGATGGGATAAATTGCAATTACTTCATTTAATTTGTAAGCTACACGCGCAACCGCTTCATTACCATCAATTGCCGCATAAGATTTAGCTAATTTAGCCATGATTTTTCTTCCTGTGTCTGTTGTGGTTATTTCAAATTTACGCAGATCATCGTAAAATATAAGATTTGAAACTTGCTAAACTCAGGAAGTAATTTTGTAATGTTTTCTACTTTTTTAAAGCTCACGCCAAGACGCCAAGACGCAAAGGAAGAGTTTTTTTAAAATATATTAAATCTGCTGTAATTACAAATCATTAATTATTGTAGCAGATGGTGAAGATGATATGTATTTCTATATTAATGATGTACTCAAGATGGGAAAGGTTTGATTTGTTAAAGTTTTCTGATTTTCAAGGGGTAGGGGTGCAGGATATTTTGAAAAATGATGTTTGACATTGTTGGTTTTTTGTGGGTATAATTAAGTTATAAGTTTCTGTGTTTTTACATATTCAAGGTAAATTATGAATTTTCCAGACTGGGAAATAGAAGCTGAACTAGAACGGATGAAAAGAGAGTTAAATATCTCTAAGAGTAATAATGATAATGCTAATTCTCAAGGTTTAGATGATGTAATTAATAAATTAAATCATTTGGTGGGAATGGAAAATGTAAAAAGTGACATTAACACCTACATTAATTTCTTAAAAGTTCAAAAAATGCGAAAAGAACAAGGTTTACCTAATATCTCTGTTTCCTTGCATTCGGTTTTTTGTGGTCCTCCGGGAACAGGTAAAACTACGGTTGCGCGGTTGATGGGTGAAATATACAAAGAATTAGGAATACTTGCAAAATTCGTTTTTCAATCTTTCCCAGTTGTCAAACGAATAATTTCAACCTAGATATTTATTGGGTATCTGGGTATGTATATATTTTTATTTTATATGCTAAAATAGTATCTATCCTAAAAAAAGAGGTGAAAACATGAACAACACATCTATTAAAGAACAAACAACCTATCAACGAATTTCTGCAATTGTGAAAAATCTGATTGCTAATAATAGTGTGTATCAAGAAAGATTAGAACGAGAACAGATGATTGAAAAAATGTTGGAACTTTTTACTAAACCAAATTCAGGAGATGACGTAGAAACCATAGCTGATGATGACTTATCACAAATAATTAATAAAATTTTAGCACTACACGCAATGGCAGGTTTATTAGATGATCTAACACCTGAAGAAATGGCAATATTTGATGAAGCGGTGAAACGGAAATAAGTCAATGGCATATCTACTAGATACCAACATTGTTACAGCAATTATCAAGCGTAATCCAAAAATAACTACCAAGCTAGAAATTGCTACTCGTCACCAGCAAAAACTTTTTATTAGTGGGATGACTTATTATGAAATTCAAAGAGGTCTTTTAGCTATAAACGCTACGAGAAAGTTAATTGATTTCGAGAAGTTATCCCATGAATACACGATATTGCTATTAGATGATATGGCAATTTTCAAAAAAGCATCAGAAATTTATGCTGACTTAAAACAAAGAGGTTTACCAATTCAAGATGCAGATATATTTATAGCCGCTACCGCAATAATTCACGATTTAACCTTAGTTTCCCATGATTCCGATTTATCAAGAATTACAGGTTTAAAATTAGAAAATTGGTTATAGAAATCAGTAATGACTCGTTCCTAGTCTCCAGACTGGGAATGCAAACCCAGAGGTTCTACCTCTGCAAACGTAAACTCAGAGATACTACGTCAAACATAACTTATAAAAACCCCTTGGATCATACATGAAATTATTATAAACACAGAACAACAAAATAATCAATCCCCAAACCTTGAAAATTCGTGAGTTATTGACACCATTCTCAATAGTATTCTCAATAAGTCCCTAACTATTGCGAAAAACTGCCAGTCGCAACTTTTTTCCCACAAAATAGATTTAAAAAAATTATCATTCAGCAAAAAACTAAATTACAGCTATTTTTTCCCACATTCAAAATCAGGGAGAAACAAAAAACTGAATAAGCTAAAATACAAACAGAGTCAGTCTTTCTATTGAAAATATACCCATGCTGGAGAATCTGCAAACCCAAATTTATCAAATCGAACAATTTGCCAACACCCTGGTTACTAACCAACTCACTCACCTCAGCGTGATCAGTATTGCGATTATTTTCGCTGCGGGTTTGTTGACAAGTTTAACACCATGTATGCTATCCATGCTGCCAATTACTATTGGTTATATTGGCGGTTATGAAGCAAAAAGTAGATTACAAGCTGCTGCACAATCAACCTGGTTTGCATTAGGATTAGCTACTACATTAGCAGGTTTAGGAATTATAGCAGGTTTGGTAGGAAAAGTCTACGGTCAAGTAGGAATTGGTCTACCAATTATTGTTAGTATTCTCGCTATTATTATGGGGTTGAATTTATTAGAAGCCTTACCTTTACAATTCCCATCTTTAGGTGAAACAAATTGGATATCTAATGATTTACCTCCTGGTATTCGTTCCTACTCTATTGGTTTAACATTCGGGTTAGTTGCTTCCCCGTGTAGCACACCAGTTTTAGCCAGTTTATTAGGTTGGGTTGCTAATACTCAAGATTTGCTTTTAGGTGCAGTTTTACTACTTGCTTATACTGCGGGATATGTGACACCTTTAATTTTAGCAGGTACTTTTACTGCAACAATTAAAAAACTGCTAGAATTGCGTCGTTGGTCTGGTTGGATCAACCCGGTTAGCGGTGCTTTGTTAGTGGGTTTCGGGGTGTTTTCTTTACTTTCTCGTCTTCCTTTTGGTAGTTTATAAAGAAGCTTTCAGCTATCAGTAATCAGCTTTCAGCTTTTATTAATCAACTATGAGACTATGATTGAGTTAAATGATAACAGGATGAACTTTCAATATATTTCCTGTTCCCTGTTCCCTATTCCCTATTCCCTATTCCCTATTCCCTATTCCCTATTCCCTCAAATAAACCATGACTGTAGATAATTCGACATCCAAAGAATTTAATTTTTTTTCTGTTCCGGTTCGCTTTTTGAAACGGGAAATTTTACCTGTTATTACTGATTTAAGGTTAGCAATTATTCTGTTATTAATTATTGCTATTTTCAGTGTCAGTGGTACGGTAATTGAACAAGGACAAACACCCGCTTTTTACCAAGCAAATTACCCTGAACATCCCGCTTTATTTGGTTTTTTGACTTGGAAAGTTATTCAAGTTGTGGGTTTGGATCATGTTTATCGTACTTGGTGGTTTTTGGCTTTATTAGTGTTATTTGGTACGAGTTTAACTGCTTGTACTTTTACCCGTCAGTTACCAGCTTTAAAAGCTGCCCAAAAATGGCAATATTATGATGATCCGAAGAAGTTTAAAAAGTTAGCTTTGAGTGCAGAATTAAATGATGTTGCTTTAAATTCCATCACTCCAATTTTAACCAAAAACCGTTATAAAATCTTTCAATCATCAGAAAAAAATGATATTCTCTATGCTCGCAAAGGTATCATCGGACGCATTGGACCGATTATTGTACATATCGGTATTGTGATGATTTTACTGGGGGGTATTTGGGGAGCAATGACGGGTTTTATGGCTCAAGAAATGATTGCTTCTGGTGATACTTTCCAGGTAAAAAATATCATTGATGCGGGTGCTTGGTCTTCTCAAGATGTATTAAAAGATTGGTCATTGAAGGTAAATAGATTTTGGATTGATTATACTCCCAAAGGAGGTATTGATCAGTTTTATTCTGATTTATCTGTTGTGGATCATGAAGGTAAAGAAATAGATCATGAAAAAATTTATGTGAATAAACCTTTGCGTTATCATGGTGTGGTTTTTTATCAAACAGATTGGGGTATTTCCAGCGTTAGAATTAAACTCAATAATAGTCCCATTTTCCAATTACCAATGGCGTTGTTAGATACCCAAGGTAAAGGTAGACTTTGGGGTACTTGGATACCTACAAAACCAGATTTAAGTGAAGGTGTTTCTCTGTTAGCTAAAGATTTACAAGGCATGGTTTTAATATATGATGGTCAAGGAAAACTAATTAATACCGTGCGTTCAGGAATGTCTATTCCTGTAAATGGGGTAAATTTGAAAGTTGTTGATGTGGTAGGTAGCACGGGTTTACAAATTAAATATGATCCGGGTATTCCTATTGTTTATAGTGGTTTTGCTTTGTTGATGTTGGGTGTGGTGATGAGTTATTTTTCCCATTCCCAAATTTGGGCTTTGCAAAAAGGTGATGTTTTGTATATTGGTGGTAAAACTAACCGCGCTCAAGTTACCTTTGAAAGAGAGGTTCTGGGAATTTTAGAACAACTGACTCAACCAGCTACAAAATAATTTTTTAAATTTGGGCAACAATAGCAATTAAGTGGTGTATTTTATAGGTATAATACCGCTAATTAAGGTGCGTATATCCTATGGATAAATCAAAAATACAGTCACTAATTGCTATTATCCACCAAGAACTCATTCCCAATTTCGTAATTGAAAGTGTCCATCCCCACAACCCGATAGAAGTACGCGCTATCCCCTCTCCCTGGGAGTTGTTGGGTACAGGAAACTATGCAGCGGTGGTTGTTCATCCTGAATATCCTGATGTGGTGGTGAAAATGTACGCACCTGGTCGGCCTGGGTTTGAGGAGGAATTGGAGGTTTACCAGCGTCTTGGTTCTCATCCTGCTTTTTCTGAGTGTTTTTATGCTCATGATGGTTTGTTGGTTTTGAAAAGATTATTTGGTGTTACTCTTTATGATTGTTTACATCGAGGTTTGCGTATTCCTCCCAAGGTAATTAAAGATATTGATTATGCTTTGGACTATGCTCGCACTCGCAGACTTTACCCCCATGATGTACATGGTAAAAATGTGATGATGTTTGAGGGTAGGGGTTTGGTGGTGGATATTTCTGATTTTCTGCAACAGGAAAAATGCTCAAAATGGGATGATTTAAAAAGAGCTTATTATTTGATATATTTGCCTATTTTTTACACTTTGCGGTTACGAGTTCCTTATGCTTTGTTAAATACAGTCCGTAAAACTTACCGTTTTATTAGGTTTATTTCTGGTCATATTTTGGCATTTATTAATAGGTTAATGGGTAAGAAGTCTCTCAAAAATTAATCAGGTTAATTATGCCTAAGAAAATTAGGGAATTAAAGAAAATGCTCAAAAAATCAGGTTTCACAGAACGTCTAGGTAAAGGAAGTCACACTAACTAGACTCATCCATTATATCCTGGAAGAATTACAATATCAGGTAAGGATAGTAAAGATGCTAAACCATATCAAGAAAGTGAAATTCTAGCAGCAATAGAAATTATTAACGCCAAAGAAAATGAACAAAATTAATGGGACAATGGATAAATTAAGATATCAAATGATCATTCAATGGTCAGAGGAAGATGATTGTTTTTTAGTTAGTTTACCTGATTTTCCTGGACAAAAATGGCGCACTCATGGAGAAACTTATGAAGAAGCTGTTGCTAATGGTAAAGAAGCTCTAGAATCTTTAATAATTTCTTATGAAGCTGATGGTGAATCTTTACCTGAACCTAATATTTATAAAATGGCTGGTTAGTGATAAAAAAATCTCCAAAACATTATGTAATGAGGACTGAAGTCCTCACTACATAACTTATTAGATAACTGCTTATTTGCGTTTTTTATGCTTTACTTCCACCACTGTATGCACATTTCCACGGGGAGTAAAATCAGCTTTTACTGTCATTTTCAAAGGATCGCAAGCTGCAACTACATCATCTAAAATTTGATTTGCTGTTTCTTCGTGGGAAATATAGCGATCGCGGTAACTGTTAATATACAGTTTTAAAGCTTTCAATTCTACTACCTTTTCATCCGGTACGTAGGAAATGTAAATAGTCGCAAAGTCAGGATACCCAGAAAAGGGACATTTACAGGTAAATTCGGGTAAAGTAATATCAATATCATATTCTCTACCTGGACGCGGATTGGGAAATGTAATTAGTTTTCCTTCTTCAATCTCACGTTCACCATATTTCATTTCTGGTTTTGCGGTGGTTACTGTTTCAGACAAGGAATTACTCATAAACTGATTTGGGAAAATATTCTAGAAAAATGCAGAGATTCATGAATACTAATAATAATTTAACATTGACAACACCTATTTCACACTTAAAATTCACTGTTGCTCTTTTCCCAGTCTGGGCAATTTTCGTCATCCCAACCGTGGGGGTGCATTGCACAAACTAACAAATTACCACCATAAGCTTGACCATGATAATTGTTGCAACCTATACAAGCGGGATTTTGTTCCTTTGTTGCTTCCACCTGATATGGAAAACCTGGATCTACATCTGTCACCACGTCTTCCAGTTCCCAGTATGCTTCCATCAGCGGTTCTGCTAATTCCTGTAAATACTGGTCAATTTCCGCAGCAATGTTATTCTGTACCTCGAAGGTAATTTCTTCCGTTAGCTCAAAAAAAGCATCTACCATGTCATTAATTCCTTGGAAGAAGTTTTCGACTTCATCAGCCACAGTTTCGATGATATCAACTAAGTCTTTTTGCCACGGTTCCATAAGCTTAACTGTCTTACTGGCTACAAACAGGACGCTTCCGGTTTCTCGGTTGTCAGTGTGATCATAACTGGAATATAGTCATAAATGCACATCCAACCAGTTTTAGTTTTAGCGTCATTCCCCAAATTAACCCAAATTAAACATTTCAATCACAACTCCTGCTGAGGTTCAGGGTAGAAATTAGTTTTTACTGAGTTCTTACTGATCGCGTTTAAGCTGTTCTAATTGTTTTTTCAGGTCTAGCACTTGTTGACGCAGGTGATCCACGTTTTCTTTGGGAGTTTGTTTAACAGTCGGTTCTTCATCTTCCCCTATTATTTCGATGCGACGGGGTTCAGAAGCTTCTGTTTTTTCTGTGGTTTCACCAGATGTTTGGTGCTGTTGGGCTTGTCTCATCATATCTTCTACGAAACGACGAGCTTCTTCTGTGTTCATTTCGCCCTTGGCCACCATTTCGTCAGCCAGTTTTTGGACTTGCGATCGCAGTTCCGCTAATTTCCCCCCTGCTTTTTCGCCTGCGTAAGAAGCCAAGCCTACACCCAGGTAAAAAGCTTTTTGTACAATATCTCCAAAACCAGGCATTGCTGCAAAGCACTCCTAAAAATAGGGCGACCCGGAGACTACGCCTATCGCAAGCATCCCGTATTGCTGCTACCTTCCGGTCCTGACAAAGTTTGGGCGTTGAGATCGCATAGA
This sequence comes from Sphaerospermopsis sp. LEGE 08334, assembly GCF_015207205.1. Classification (NCBI taxonomy): domain Bacteria; kingdom Bacillati; phylum Cyanobacteriota; class Cyanophyceae; order Nostocales; family Aphanizomenonaceae; genus Sphaerospermopsis; species Sphaerospermopsis sp. LEGE 08334. The sequence goes on from NZ_JADEXH010000009.1 coordinate 72,015, forward strand.
TCCAGGTCTGAAATCATCATAACATCAAATTTCTAAAAATGTGCATCATTCCACAACAATTTTCCATTCGTAAAGTTGATAACTCACACAACCGTTGACTACTAAGGGATCAGCAGCCACGATGGACTGCGCTTCATCCATTGAAGTTGCCTCAAACAACATCATCCCCCCTCCTTTTTGCGCCCAATAGCCCGTTTTGGCTTGGTGTCCTTTATCTATCAATGCTTTTACGTAAGCTGTATGGGCTGGTACGTATTTATCAAAAGTGGGCTTATCCACTAAACCTGCTTCAATTTTGACAAACCAAGGCATAATAATTAAGTAGTTTAGATTTTTCTTAAATTATCATATTGGTAATTGGTGATTGGTGATTGGTGATTGGTGATTGGTGATTGGGGATAATCAAGTCAAAAGTCAAAATTCACAATCTCAGAAACTTTTGCCTTTTGCCTTTTTCTTTCTGTTCCCTGTTCCCTGTTCCCTTAAATTATGAATCGCTTTTTTATTGCTATCCTTCCACCCCAACATATTCAAGATTACGCTAACGAAATTAAACAACATTTTGTTAATAATTATGGTAGTCGGGGCGCTCAAAATTCCCCTCCACATATCACTCTACAGCCTCCTTTTATGTGGGAAAAAAAGGAAATATCAATTTTAGAAACCTTTATGGAAACTTTCGCCAAAAAGCAGAATTACTTACCCATTACACTTGATGGTTTTGCGGCTTTTCCTCCTCGTGTTATATACATAAATGTAGTAAAAAGTCAAGCAATTTTAAAATTACAATCAGATTTAATGAATGATATAGAAAGTAGTTTGGGAATCATCGGTAAAGATGGGAAAAATCACTCTTTTACCCCTCATCTTACCGTCGCCAGGAGAGATTTAAAAAAAGATGATTTTCCTGCTGCATGGAATGACTTTAAAGAACGTCAGGTATATTTTGAATTTACGCCTTCTCATCTTACCTTACTACTCCATGACGGCAGACAGTGGAACGTTAAATCAGAGTTTTCTTTTCAGTAATAAATCTTGAAAAAAAATTTACCTTTCTTTAACCATAAAAATCTATCCTTTGGTGGATAATGAGGGAATAGTAAGTTAATTTTCCAACTATCTCCCAGTATAACTTTATGACAACCAAATTAATTCTCAATTCTAATGAAATCCTTAAATTAGGATCTGAAGGGGCAAAAGTTGAGCAGTTGCAACAAATATTAAAAATTCTCAACTTTGATCCTGGCATCATAGATGGTAATTTTGGGAATAAGACTGTAGTAGCAGTGAAACAGTTTCAAACAGCAAAAAGACTTGAAGCTGATGGGGTAGTGGGAACAGGCACTCAGACGGTTTTAAACAATGCTTTAAATGATTTAGAGAAGGCGAGTTTAGTTCTTTATGGTGGTGCAACTGGTAAACTACCTTTACCAGGGGTAGCGCTGATTAAAGAATTTGAAGGTTTATTTCTTAAAGCTTATCCTGATCCGTTAAGTGGTGGTAAACCTATTACTATTGGTTGGGGAACCACTCGCAAGAAAAATGGTGGTGAGTGGAAATTAGGTGAAACAATTACTAAAGCAGAAGCAGACGAGTTGTTAATGTTGCAGTTAGAAAATAGCTATCTGCCAACTTTAGAGAAAATTCCTGTATGGGATGTGTTAAATGTTAACCAACAGGGTGCTTTATTGAGTTTTGGTTATAATTTAGGTGCTAATTTCTATGGTGCAAAGAATTTTGAGAGTATAACCAGAGTTTTAAAGAATCAACAATGGGATCAAATTGAAGAGACGTTTGTTAAATATAGAAACCCTGGTAGTTCAGTGGAAGCAGGGTTGAGAAGGAGGAGATTAGCAGAAGCTAAATTGTTTTTAACTCCAGTAAGTTAGTGTTGAGGTAATGTCTCTTCCTCCGGTAGCCTTGCATTATTGGATAGGGAATAAACTGTGATTTATAACTTATCCAATAACGGTAAAATTCTTTGTAATTCTCCACAAGCAACTTTGAGAGAAGGAGGAGCATTATTATCTAAATTACCTTGATAACATTGATTGACTAATTGTTCAACATAAGGTTTACATTCTGACTGCTTTTTAAATTTGGTATATTCTGTTTCCTCATCAACATTTTCACTGTGGAGATAATGTATCCAAGTTTCAATATTTCTTTTAGGAACAAATACTGCTATAGCTTCATCAGGTTGACGCAGTGGATGAGAATTTTCTGTGAGTACATCATTTAATTGTTGTAGTCTTTCTGCGACAGTTTTTTTATCTGCGTCAATTAAAACAATTAACATTCCCGCACGTTTATTTTTTTGTCTGCGATATTCTACAACTTCTTTAGCATATTTTTCCCTGACAAACTGCTCACCTGCACCTTTAGGACAAATTTCAGTGCGGATATTTCTATCTATAATAAAACCACGCTTCTGCAAAAAATGAATTGCAAAAACTTCCTGTTGTTTATCCTCACATAAAATCACAATTTGCACTCTTTTTTGGCTCATGATAACCATCCCCGTGCAATTAGTTCAGAAATTTTTAATCCTGCATCATCAGCTTCTTCATTGCTAATTTTTCTCACTCTTACAGGTGCGTTGCTTTGACGTTCAAACCAATAACCAATAGGGGAAGCTAATAGATAATTAATACATTCGGGATGATGGGAAATTAATAAAGATTGTAGTTTTCCTTCATCACAAAAATCATATAGTTGTCTTAACCAAGGTTGAATTTCTAGAAGTGCTAAAAAGTTTTCTGGTTCATCAATACAAATTGTATAATCAATAGTATTTTCTTCTGATTTCATAAAGTAAATTAATGTATATAAGATAATTAAAACTTTTTGTCCATCTGATAATTCACCCAAATGATAATCAATAGTATTTTTACTATCTGTATCTGATGCAAATTTTAATTTTAACCCTACATATTGTTCTCCTAGAGATTCAAATTTAAAACTTCTAAAACCATCTAATACTTCTTTTAAGACATTGATTAATTCTGCTACTTTGCCCTGATCTTGGGAAATGTATTTATACCAAGCAACAAAATTTTCAGCTTTAGAACCTAAATCTTTTGTTTCCACACCACCACTTTTTATTAAAATAGGAACAATTTGGACAATTATAATTTTTTCTATTCTTTCTGTAAACCAAGTTAATTTTGTGTTATCACTTCTTGGTACTAAAGAAGATAAGATAGATTGATATGATAAAAATGGATATTTTGCACTTTGGGAATAATCATCTTTTAAAAGCGTAACTTCACTATTTTCATATTTTAAGAGTGGATAACCGTTAAACCATAATTTTTCAGAGAAAATAGATATTTTATTTTCCTTAGCTTCTATGGCTAATTCATATTTATATTTACCACCATTACCATCAATTTCTAATTCATATCTTTGTATGGGTAAAGTTTGCCAACGAGTAAAATCAAAATAATCAAAAATAGCTTCTAATTTAGCATCACCTAATATAAAACTTTGTAATTTTCTCAAAGCTTCAAAAATTGTTGACTTACCTGAACCGTTACCACCAAGAAATAAGTTAATTGAGTCAAAATTAAGTTCAAAATTTACCAAACACCGAAAATTATCAATATAAATACGCTTTAACATAAAAATTCCCTCCTTATCAAACCCTATCATACAACGCCAATTACTAGAGGATCTTGTTCACCACAGCCTGATCACAAGGTAAACTGATGGAATTGACTGATCAACATTAGTGAACTTATGACTGCGTTTTTATTAGAAGTTGGTACAGAAGAACTACCCGCAAGCTTTCTGAGTGGTGCGATCGCACAATGGCGATCGCGTATTCCTCAAACTCTAGAAGCTAATAGTCTCAAAGCGGAAACGGTGGAAGTTTTTGGAACTCCCCGACGGTTAGCAGTTCTCATCACCGGTTTACCATCTCAACAACCCGACAAAGAAGAAGAAATAAAAGGACCACCTGCACAAGCTGCATTTAAAGATGGTCAACCTACCAAAGCAGCAGAAGGTTTCGCTAAAAAACAAGGTGTGGAACTGTCAGCTTTAGAAGTGCGTTCTACGGATAAAGGTGATTTTGTTTTTGTTAATAAAAAGACACTTGGACGACCAGTAGCAGAAATTTTAACCGAACTTGTACCCCAGTGGGTTTGGAATTTGGAAGGAAAGCGGTTAATGCGGTGGGGAAGCGGTGATGGTAGGTTTTCCCGTCCTATTCGCTGGTTAGTTGCTTTATTAGATGGGGATGTTTTACCCTTAGAATTGCAGAACGGTGAGAAGATAGTTAAAAGCGATCGCATTTCTCCAACCCATCGCGTTTTACATCCCGAACCTGTCACCATTTCCCACGCAACAGAATATGTAAATACTCTCCGTTCTGGTTATGTGATCGTTTCCCTAGAAGAACGGGAAAACATCATTGTTGAACAAGTCAAAACCGCAGTGCAAAAATTAGGCGGTTTCACAGAAATTTACCCAGACTTATTAGAAGAAACCACCAATTTAGTAGAATATCCTACCGCAGTAGTTGGAAAATTTGAAGATGAATTTCTCAAATTACCTACAGAAGTTTCAACCACAGTTATGGTAACGCACCAGCGTTATTTCCCTGTTTTCAAAACTGCGGAAAATAAAGAACTTTTACCTAATTTCGTCACCGTTTCTAACGGCGATCCGACAAAATCAGATATCATTGCTGTAGGAAATGAAAGAGTAATTCGGGCGCGTTTAGCAGATGGTAGATTTTTCTATGAAGCTGATTTAGCAAAACCCTTAGAAAGCTTTTTACCACAATTAGAAACCGTCACATTTCAAGAAGATTTAGGTTCAGTTAGAGGTAAAGTTGAGAGAGTTGTAAATATTGCCAATCTCATTTCTCAACAATTGCAATTAACAGAAAGTGAAAGTAATAAAATTCAACGTGCAGCTTTATTATGTAAAGCAGATTTAGTAACCCAAATGGTGTATGAATTTCCTGAATTACAAGGAATTATGGGGGAAAAATACGCCTTAGCTAGTGGTGAAGATGCAGAAGTAGCCAGGGCAATTTTTGAACATTATTTACCCAGAAATGCAGATGATATTTTCCCGGAAACTCTCACAGGGCAAATAGTAGGTTTAGCAGATAGATTAGATACTTTAATTAGTATCTTTGGTTTGGGGTTAATTCCCTCCGGTTCTTCCGATCCTTTTGCTTTAAGAAGGGCTGCAAATGCTATCATTAATATTACTTGGGTTTCTAATTTGCAGATCAATTTAGAAAAGCTATTAGAACAGATAGCAACGAATTTTGCATCTACATTTAATAAAGATGCCAAATCTTTAATTAGCACATTACGGGAATTTTTCCTGCAACGTATCCGCACCTTATTACAAGAAGAAAAACAGATAGATTATGACTTGGTAAATGCGGTATTGGGAGAAAACGATCCAGAGTACACAGAACGCGCATTACAGGATTTATTGGATGTACGCGATCGCGCAATTTATTTACAACAAATCCGCAAAGATGGTACATTAGAAAAAATCTATGAAACCATTAACCGTTCTACTAGACTGGCTGCACAAGGTGATTTAGATTTCCAACAATTAGAACCAAAAACATTAATAAATCCTGAATTATTCCAAAAATCATCGGAATCAGCATTTTATAACACCCTAGTAGAATTAGTACCCCAAACCCAAACCGCACAGCAAACACGCAACTATCAACTGTTAATAGCAGCACTAGAAAAAATTGCTCCCACCGTGAGTAAATTCTTTGATGGAGAAGATAGCGTTTTAGTCATGGACCCAGACCCCAATATTAAGCGAAATCGGTTAAATTTGCTGGGATTATTGCGAAATCATAGCCGTGTATTAGCTGACTTTGGCGCAATTGTGAAAAATTTGTAAAAAATCTGTAGCAAAAGTAATCAAAAAGTGGTGTAATTTTTGCCAATTAACGCTAGTATAGGGTAGCTTAACCAGGGATGCTACACAGTCTATGCCAGAAGCTCTTGTGATAGGATTGGGAAAGTCCGGTGTTGCTGCGGCAAGATTGTTGAAACAGGAAGGATGGGAGGTGGAACTTTGCGATCGCAATACCTCCCCAAACCTCCTGGAACAACAACAAGAACTTGCTAAAGAACAAATTACCGTCAAATTAGGACACACCCCAGATTTTGAAAGTTTAAATTTAGCTAACAAATTACCTAAATTAATAGTAGTTAGTCCTGGTGTACCTTGGGACATTCCTATCTTGTTAAAAGCGCGAGATTTAGGAATAGAAACCATTGGGGAAATGGAACTCGCATGGAGACATTTACAAGATATTCCTTGGGTGGCAATTACAGGTACAAACGGTAAAACCACCACCACCGCGTTAACTGCTGCTATTTTTCAAGCTGCCGGTTTTAATGCTCCTGCTTGTGGTAATATCGGTTATGCTGCTTGTGAGGTGGCTTTAAATGAAAAGCAAATTGAAGAAAACGAACCGCAAAGTACGCAAAGTACACAAAGGGAAGAGGGTTTTAAAGAGATTGTAAATGAGTCTTTTTTGGTTGAAGAAAGAAGTAAGGAAGATATACAAGGAACTATCGAAAATCCAAAGTCTAAAATTCAAGGTTCTGTAGATTGGGTAATAGGTGAATTAAGTAGTTATCAAATAGAATCTTCTGTAACTCTTGCACCGAAAATTGGTATTTGGACGACGTTTACACCAGATCATTTAGCCCGTCATCAAACCTTAGAAAATTACTACAATATTAAAGCCAAACTGTTAAAAAATTCCCAGTTGCAAATATTTAACGGTGATGATGTTTATTTAAACAAAATTGGTTTAAATCAATGGGATAATGCTTATTGGACAAGTGTAAAAGGTGCAGATTTTTTAATAGGTGAAAAAGGCTTTTATATAGAAAATGGCTGGGTCATAGAAAAATTATCTGCAAATTCCCCACCTCAGAAAATTGTCGAAGTTTCTGCTTTGCGAATGGTAGGAGAACATAACCAACAAAATTTATTAATGTCAGTTGGTGCAGCGAGACTAGCAGGAATAGAAATAGCAGCAATTTGTCGCGCTGTGAGTGAATTTCCTGGTGTTCCCCATCGCTTAGAACATATTTGTACATGGTCAGAAATTGACTTTATTAATGATAGTAAAGCCACAAATTATGATGCTGCTGAAGTTGGTTTAGCATCAGTAAAAAGTCCAGTAATTTTAATAGCTGGTGGTGAAGCAAAAGCAGGGGATGATACAGCTTGGTTAAAGAAAATTCAAGATAAAGCTGCTGCTGTTTTACTCATTGGAAGTGCTGCAAATGCGTTTTCTCAAAGATTAAAAGAAGTGGGATATAATAACTTTGAAATTGTGGAAACAATGGATCAAGCTATTCCCAGATCCGCAGAATTAGCTAAAAAATATCAAGCGTCAGTAGTGTTATTATCTCCTGCGTGTGCGAGTTTTGATCAATATCCTAATTTTGAAATTAGGGGTGAACATTTCCGGGAGTTGTGTTTAAGTTGGGTAGATAAAATGCAGGGATAATTTAACGCAGGTACACGCAGATAGACGCAGATGAAAGAAAAAATTAATTAAAATATCTGCGTTTATCCCAAAAACCCCAATTTAAAAAACATCACCGGAACAAAACGAAAAAGTCTTACCTTTGCGTACTTTGCGTCCTTTGCGGTTAAAATAAAAATAAATGTACACATTTAGGATCATCCCCATTCATCTATGGATAAAAAATATAAATTAACTCTGAAGATAGATAAATTATCAAGTTCATAAATGGTTAAATTCAATAGAGTCTTTCACTTCTGTAAAACAAGGTTTGGTAAAAAAACCAAGCCTTTTTTATCAATTGATAATTGATAATTGACAATTGACAATTGTTTCATTAAAATTTTAAGTAGTCGTGCAAAATCTGAAAACTATTCGTTTACGCACTTTTATTTCTTTAATCATTATTCTCATTACAGGACTTTTATACAGTAAATACCGTTATTCTGTTTCTTGGTTAAATCAAGAGGTAGGAGGTGTTTTTTATGTGATATTTTGGTGTTTATTGGCATTTCTATTTATTCCCACCCGTCGCGCAGTTTAGCAAATTCCATTATGGGTATTAGCAATTACTTGTTTCATAAAATTCTTGTAATTATGGCATCCCCCATTTTTAGATTATTTACCTTCATTTTGGTGGGGAAAAATGGTATTAGGAAACGTATTTAATTGGGCAGACTTTACCTATTATTTTATTGGTAGTGGTTTAGGATTGCTAGGATTAAAATTGTTAATTCAGGTAAATAAAAAGTAAAAAATGGCGGGCAAGATGCCCACCCCACAAGAATTTTCTTATTACTTCTTTCCCTTCCTTTCTTCCTTTGCGTCTTTGCGTCTTTGCGTGAGATATAAAATAAACTAACCCAAAAACAACTTATAAGCAGGATTTTGACTTTCATCCCAATAACAATAACCCAAAGAATCAAGAAACTCCTGCCATTGATTCATTTCATGGGGTGGAACTTGCATTCCTACCACAATTCGCCCATAATCTGCCCCATTATTGCGATAATGAAATAAGCTAATATTCCAATCAGGAGACATAGAACCCACAAATTTCATCAACGCACCAGGACGTTCAGGAAATTCAAACCGATATAATAATTCATGATCAGCAAGGCTAGAATGTCCCCCTACCATGTGCCGTAAATGTAATTTTGTTAATTCATCATCTGTTAAATCAATAGTTTTTAAACCATTAGCTTCAAACTTTTCTACTATTTTCGCTGCATCGGCGCGGTTTTCAATTTGCACACCCACAAATATATGAGCTTCTTTGGTATCGGCAATGCGATAATTAAATTCTGTTAAATTGCGATCGCCTAAACATTCACAAAACTGACGCAGACTTCCCGGTTTTTCAGGAATATTCACCGCAAAAATCGCTTCTCGACGTTCTCCAAATTCTGCCCTTTCTGCCACGAAACGCAAGCGATCAAAGTTCATGTTAGCACCGCAAGCCACAGCAACCAGGTTTTCCCCTTGTATTTGTTCTCGTTCTGCATAAACTTTAGCAGCAGCTACAGCCAATGCTCCCGCAGGTTCTAAAATAGAACGGGTATCTTCAAAAACATCTTTGATCGCTGCACAGGTAGCATCGGTATCCACCAAAATAATTTCATCTACATATTGCTGACACAAGCGAAAGGTTTCTTCTCCCACTTCCCGCACCGCTACCCCATCAGCAAACAAACCCACCTGAGACAAGCGTACACGATGACCGGCTTTGAGAGATTGAGACATAGCATCAGCGTCTACCGGTTCGACACCGATAATTTTGATTTCGGGACGCAAGCGTTTCACGTAAGCAGCGATACCAGCAATTAAACCACCGCCACCAATAGCGACGAAAATGGCGTGAATAGGTTGTTGATATTGGCGGAGAATTTCCATACCGATAGTTCCCTGGCCTGCGATGACATCAGGATCATCAAAGGGATGTATAAAGGTTAACCCTTTTTCCGCCTCTAATTGACGGGCGTGGGCGTAAGCGTCATCATAGGTATTTCCATATAAAACCACCTCTCCCCCCCGTGCTTTGACGGCGTTAATTTTTACTTGGGGAGTGGTAACGGGCATAACAATAATAGCTTTTGTACCTAAGCGACTAGCAGATAAGGCCACACCTTGGGCATGGTTGCCGGCGGATGCAGCAATTACACCTTGTTTGAGTAAGTCTGGGGGCAGGTTAGCCATTTTGTTATATGCACCCCGCAGTTTGAAGGAGAAGACAGACTGCATATCTTCACGCTTTAGTAGCAGTTTGTTGTTGATGCGGTTCGAGAGGTTGGGTGCATATTCCAGTGGTGTTTCCTGGGCTACATCGTAAACGCGGGCTGTAAGGATTTGTACCAGGTAGTCGCAATACATGGGCTATAGATGCAATGTGGGGTTGGATTGTTAATTTTACCGCTTGTTGGGTAGTTGGGGGGATGGGTTTGGAAAATGGTTTCGCACCTCTGAGATTACAGCAATTCCGGCATTATTAGAGTTATTGGATATCACATTACCCTGGTTGATGGGTTTCTACAAAAATTTCCATCATTAACCGTGATTTTTACAACTACCTTCCCCATGATGGTGGTGTTCGTGATTATTTCCATGAGCGCAACCTTGTAAGTCTTGCTGCATTAAATTTTCACTCATTTGTTTAAAAGACTCATCCACGGGTTTTAAACCTATCCATGCGTCGATTTTTTCCACATCAAAACCTACTTCTCTTTGTTCCCCTACTTCTAATAAAGGACGACGGATCAATAGGGGATCTCTCAACATCATCATTAAAGCGGTTTCTGCGTCAACATTTTCCGGGTTTACCTCTCCTGATTTTATGCTAGGTGCAGCTTTGTTGAACCATTCAATCACGGGGCGATCGCCAAAAAATGATTTTAATCTTTCTTTTGTCCAAGGTTCTGTTAATAAGCTATATGCTATCACTTGATGACCTGCTGCTGTGAGTAATACTTTCTGTCTGGTGTTGTTTTTACAGCCTGGTTTTTCATAGAAAATTACTCTGGCCATTGTTGTTTCTCCTATAGGTTTCAAGTTTGATTTTTGGATGGGAAATCATGAAACGCAGATGAACACAGATAAACGCAGATGAAAAAATAAATCATTCATTCAGGATTCTATATTTATCAAAATAATATGTTATTTCTCTTTTTGCCACTACAATTTAAAAAAATTAGAATTTTTTAGCAAGGTGATTAGTTACATAAAATTCAAATCTTTCTTTAGGATCGGTTTCACCATAAATATTAAATGTAACCGTAGGTTCATTACCCACAGCTTGAACTTGATGTATTGTCTCAGGTGTAAAACTAATTAAATCACCAGGTTGTAAATTTAGTTCTCCCACTTTTTCAATTTTATCAGGAAATTCATCTGTGGGATTACGTCGCCAAAATGTGTTTTTTTCCTGACCTTTTAAAATAGCAACTATTCCCCAAGTTCCATGATTATGAATATTAGAAGTTGTTCCTGGTGCAAATGTGACTGTTTGCAATGTTAAGGGAAAACCCAATTCATCGTATAATAATAAAACTGATGTTCCGGTTTTCGGATCTGGTTCTAAAACTTGACTTTGTACCCAATAGGAATTAATCATTAATCGCCTCACTAACATTCTCAGTTGAGGAAGACAAGTTGATTCATCCTCAACTTGATTGAGAACATCTTCTACTTCTGTAAGAAAGCGATAAAGGCGATAATTATCACGTAATAAATCCCAGTCTCTCGCGGATTTACAAATTTGATGTTTTCCATCTCCAGAGATAAACCAATCCTGACCTTGCATAATTTATATCGTATAAATCTAGAGTGTAAACTGTGAATATTTAGGTAAAAAAACCATAGGAGGATTAGCTTGAGGATTTCTAATTTCAGGAATTGGAGGATTTTCCGGTTGTCCTGGTAAAATAATGGTATTATTGCTAGATGCGGATAAGTTGAAATAGGGAATTTTTACAGAAAACCAAGTGTTCATAGTTAGTGATTGGTGATTGGTGACTAGGGAGAATTAATTTAAAAGTCAAATATTCTGTTCCCTGTTCCCTAAGAATTACAAATTATTCATCTTCTTCTGGGGGACGGGTTAAAATGTCGAAAAGAATACTAGCACCAAAATCATTTTTATTATCAATACCTTGAATTTTGGTACTGATTTCTTTAGCTTCTTCTAACTTTCCTAGTTTAGCTACAACTAAACCAGAAGCAGCATAAGCATTTAAGAATAATCTGATATTGGGTTCTTCTTTTCTTAGTTTTAGTATCGGTTGCAGTTCTTCCCAATTATCAGGTAAATTCTCTATTTCTTTTATTTTAGCAATTATTTTTTCGGCTGTTGTCAGTGCTAAACTATAATTATTTTTGTAATAAAAATATCTGTAAGCTGCAACTAAAATATCTGTATTTTCTCCGGTTTTAGCTAAAGCTTGCTGCATATATTTTGCTGATTCTTCTGTATTTTCCCATGTTTTTGCGGCTAATATTAATAGTTCTTTGACTTCATCAGATACATCAAGCCAGGAGAATTTGTTTTTGGTTTGCATAAGATTTCAAAAATATAAATTGATTGTCAGAATCAGGATTTTCAGGATTAAATTTACCAATTCCCAATTCCCACTCTAAGTTATTTTATAGCATGGACTAGAAGTAATTATGTAAAATTTTATATTATCTAAATATCTATATATAGGGGTTGCTGAGAAAGTCTTTTCGTGGAGGCAGGGAACTCTTAACAGGGAACAGGGAACAGTTTTAGCTATCTGTCATCCCCCCATTTTGGGATTTCTTGGTTTCAAAATGCACGGTTTTTCAGGTATACCCTTCAAAAGTCTTGCACTTTTTTCCTCTTTATCAACCTCAAACCTTTGATTTATAAAGGGTTGCGCTTTATTCAGCAAACCCTATATAGCGTTTCCCAGTCTCATGAGGTACACCCACAAGTGTTGAATCCTGCAATAAAACTTTACAATCTTGGCGTTTTACCCAGGTAAAACCTATTCTCTATTGAGAATAGAGTCATTAATTGCTCAAATTTGGTATCACTGATACCAATGCACAAATTGGACAATATCCTCAAAATCTTAACATTCAACACTTCTGCTATAAAGCTTATCTAAGTTAGGTAAACTATTGTAAAGTTAATTTTTGATAATTAATATTTTTTAAACTTTATCAAGATATAAATCAGTTTGTTAAGCCTTTAATAATAGTTATCTCAACTTGTACATTTATTCATTCAGCTCATATCGAAATTGTGTAATCTGGAAAAAACTAAGCTAAATAATTAAATAGAGGTCTAATGACTCCTACAATTATGCGTCAGCTTTGGTCTATAGTTGAAGCTGCTCAAACTGTAACTCTTTTGCAGCTGGACGATGCCAGCTTGGTACAGTGGTTAGTCAAACAGACCACAAAACAAGCCCTATTAGATCCCCATGAAATAGATTTTCTTTGTGACTACATCCGCGCTCGGCTCAGTCTTATCCGTGATCTTGCTTATGAACGTCAACAGTCATAGGGTATTGGTGATTGGGAAAAATAACCAATGACTAATAACCAATGACTAATAACTAATGACTACTGACTTTTTTGTGGTAAATAACCTTCAACTAAACAGTCAGAACCGACGACACGCCAATTAACTCTTTCTAGGGGTATAGCTTCTGTCATAGAAGTAAAACCTAAATCACCTACGGGTGTAGGAGCATGACGACCACCAATGATTTTAGGAGCGATAAAAGCCAGAATTTTTTGGACTGCATTTTGAGCGATCGCACTTGCGGCTAAAGTTCCTCCGCATTCCCATAATACGCTGCAAAAACCACGCTCATATAGATAAGCCATAACATGATCTGGTGTGAGCAAGGGAAATTCCACCACTTCCACACCCCTGTTAAGCAACATCTGTTGAAAATCTGGGGAACTGCCCACTGCTGTTAACACCAAAGTATGAGCTTCCGCCACTTCCCACAGACGGGCATTTTCTGGCAAATTCAAACTGCGACTCATCACCACCCGCAAAGGATTATGTCCTTCTTGCTGACGAGTTGTTAAATAAGGATTATCCTGTCTAACGGTATTACCACCGACAATGACAGCATCACAAGCTGCCCTGAGTTGATGTACTTCGCTGCGGGCATCGGGATTTGTGATCCAAGCACTATGACCAGAATTAGTAGCAATTTTGCCATCCAGGGTCATAGCATATTTCAAAATGCCTAAAGGACGTTTGTGGAGAATGCGATGGATAAAACCTTCATTTAGTTTTTGACAAGCTTCTTCTTCCACCCCTACGACTACTTCTATTCCCGCATCACGTAAACGAGCAATACCACCTCCTGCTACCAAAGGGTTAGGATCGACCATACCCACAACTACCTTAGATACACCAGCTTTGATTAAGCCTTCGGAACAGGGAGGAGTGCGTCCGTAATGGTTACAGGGTTCGAGGCTGACATAAATTGTAGCGCCACGAGCTTTTTCTCCTGCGGCTCGGAGGGCAAAAACTTCGGCATGAGGTTCACCTGCACGGGGATGAAAACCTTCCCCGACAATTTCCCCATCTTTGACAACCACTGCCCCCACCAATGGATTTGGTGAAGTGCGTCCCAAAGCACGCCGGGCTAATTGCAAACACCGTTGCATCATCAGGGAATCAAATTCACTACTTACCATATTTGAGGACATTGTGACTGGGGAAGAGGTGATTGGGGACTGGTGACTGGTGACTGGGTACTGGGAAAAATTTTAGATTTTAGATTTTAGATTTTAGATTGGAGTTAACAAAAACAATCCAAAATCCAAAATCCAAAATAAAAAAACTCCTGCCTCCTGTTCCCTGTTTTATGAATTATGAATTATGAATTAATTTCATTTTTTGCCACCAACGATTGAGAGGGTAATAAAGCACAGGAGCCCATAGACTACTAAGAATAGCAGAAGCTAAGGCCACACGTTGGTAATATATCCAGATGTCTTCCGCTTTGCGGAAACATTCTGCACCACAGCTACCACCCATGAAAGAAAATTGCAATGCCAAAATAGTATTTGACACCACCGCCATGCCAAAGACGATTAAAGCAATAGAAATAAAGTCTTCTTGGATAAAACGCTGCTTTTGAATTAAGCTGCTCAGAATTCCTACAATTCCTAAACTGATGGCATGGGACGGGTGAGGCGCTGTCAAAGCATCTTGCAGTAGACCTAAAATGATACCTGCCAATGCACCTGCAAATATAGAGCGTTTCACACTCCACGCTACTACCCAAATCAGTAACCAGTTAGGTCCAATACCCAATAATTCCATGCCTGGGAATCGAGTTGGCAACATCAATAAACATAACAGCACTGAGCCAGATGTCACTGTCCAATCCATGACTTGACGTAGCCAGGGATGCCAATCTGTTAGTTGGGGAATTAAGGATTTGGATTTGCGGACTGGCTTTCTTCCTTTATTGCTTGTGCTGCCAGGAAATCCAGGAATTTTCATGGTTTTGCTCAATTTTTCAGGTAATTGGTGATCGGTGATTGGTAATTGGTAATTGGTAATTGGTAATTGGGTTATAAATCTTCCCCTGCTTCCCCTGCTTCCCCTGCCCAGTCACCAGTCACCAATCACCTCTTCCTCAGTCACCTATTAGTTTGGTTGTTCCGGATCTGTATTTTCTGGACCTGGATATACTGTTACCCAATCTAAATAGCGTATTGGTGGGAATAATTCAACTTTGGCTACTGAGGTGGGGAGTTTCTTTAAATCTAAAGATTTGATTCTGCCTACTGGTACACCAGCGGGAAATTTCTGACTGTAAGTAGAGGTAGAAACTAAATCTCCAACTTTGACATTGGGGACTTTTTCATAAAACTCTAGCACTCCTTCGCCGGAAGAATCACCTCGTAAAACTCCTTTAGCAGATGTACGGCTAATAGTGACACCTACTTGACTTTTCAGATCGCTAACTAATAATACACGGCTAGTATTGGGAGTGACGCTTTCTACTAAACCCACTAAACCGCCTTCTGCTTTGACCACAAAACCTTTCTGAATACCTGCTTTTGTGCCACTATTTAAGGTTACTTGCTGCCACCAATGGCCAGCACTGCGTCCTATTACCCTGGCTACTATTGGGCGTTTTGCAAGTGGTTCTTTCTCTACGTATCCCAATAAACTTTGTAGTTTTTGATTTTGGCTTTCTAGCTCTACTATCCGGGTTTGCAATTCTAATAACTTGGCTTCACGGATGCGATTTTCAGGAGTGTTTCCTGGCTGCAACGTCTTTAATGGAGTGGCAATACCTAGATATATCTCCATCACTAGCGCCCCTTGAGTCTGTCGTAGTGTCCAAGCACTACCAAAGACTAGTGCTAACAAAACGATTTGTAATCCCTTATTTTCCCACCAACGGCGTGCCGTAAACATTTATGCCTGTTTATATTTGATAAATTATTAAGATAGAGCAGAATTAAGAAGTCAGGAGTCAGGAGTAAAACTGGCGAAAGTGTATAGGTTTCAATTTAGATTTTGTACCTCATTGTTCTGCAATCTGCTGTATAACAGATAGGAGTTTTAAAAGCTGACTGCTGACTGCTAACTGCTATATTAAAATAATGGCGGCTATATTATTTTATAGCTACAGAATCCATTATCTTGTTTTCGCTTTTGGCTACATATTGCGAGAGTGTCCGCTGAATACTCTTTCTAGCTGCTTGAAGTTTTCTAGCACACGACCTGTACCCAAGACAACACAACTTAAAGGATCTGCTGCAATATGAGTGACTATACCTGTTTCATGACTAATTAGGGTATCTATTCCTTTAAGTAATGCGCCCCCACCTGCTAACATAATTCCTCTGTCAATAATATCTGCTGCTAGTTCTGGGGGGGTGCGTTCTAGTGTACGTTTAACAGCTTCTATAATTACTGACAATGGTTCTAACATACTTTCTCGAATTTCTGCACCTTTGATTGTGACTGTTCTTGGTAATCCAGAAAGCAGGTGTAAACCGCGGACCTCCATGATAGCATCGTGATCATCGTCGGTAGGATAGGCAGAACCAATGCGAATTTTGATGTCTTCTGCTGTTCTTTCACCAATTACCAGGTTATGAACTTTTTTCATATACTGAATAATTGAGTCTGTTAATTCATCTCCGGCAATACGTACTGATTCGCTGATGACTGTTCCTTGTAAACTGAGTACAGCTACTTCTGTTGTCCCACCACCAATATCAATGATCATGTTACCGGTGGGTTCGGCGACTGGTAAACCAGCACCAATGGCTGCTGCTACTGGTTCATCAATTAAATATACTTCCCTGGCTCCGTGAGAAGCGGCAGTCATTACAGCTTGTCTTTCTACCCCTGTAACACCGCTGGGAATACCAATGACTATCCGTGGTAAAATCAGTGACTTACCTTCATTTACTCGCTGGATAAAGCTTTTTAGCATCAGTTCGGCCGTCTCAAAATCAGCAATGACACCATCACGCAGGGGGCGGACTGCTATTACATTACCCGGTGTCCGTCCGAGCATTTTTTTGGCATCTTCTCCTACTGCTAGTGCTATTTTTTCATTTTGATCAATGGCAACTACTGACGGTTCTTGTAGTACAATTCCTTTACCAGATACATAAACTAGGGTGTTGGCTGTACCGAGGTCGATACCCATATCCCATGATGAGCGAAAGTTACGAAAAAGACCCACGCGTATCTATGCCCCCTATATGCGCTAAGAATTTGATGATAAGTGTGAGATTTAATTTTCCTGGATTTTATGATCTTTCGTTGCCTGACTCCAGTAAATCAGACTATTTTTTTCTATAATTTTTGTCAATGTTGATGGCTGTTGCAGTCATCTTGTTTTCTCTCTTCTCAAGTTCCTACGTATAACCGTATAATTTTGGCGATGATGACAAGTAATTTTTAAAGCATCTGGGAAAATTAATATATATTATGGTTAATTACTTAACATATTTTCCAGGTTTTTACAATTGGTTATTATAGGATCAAAAATCAATCAGTACAATCATACTCAAGTTGAACAGTAATTTAAGACTAAGGTAAGACCGATGAGCATTAATGTTGTCACTCTGGTTGGACGGGTAGGTGGCGATCCGAATATCAGGTATTTTGAGTCGGGCAAGGTTAAATGTGAGTTAACTTTAGCGGTTAATAGAAAAACTCGCAATAGTGATCAACCGGACTGGTTTAATTTGGAACTGTGGGGAAAAACTGCGGAAATAGCAGGTAATTATGTGCGTAAAGGCAGTTTAATAGGGGTTAAAGGTTCTCTGAAATTTGATAGTTGGAGCGATCGCCAAACAGGTGCTAACCGTTCAAAACCAGTCATCCAAGTAGAACAACTAGACTTACTCGGTTCTAAGCGCGACGGAGATGGTGGTATGGGGGATATGTCTCCAGATAATTTTTAGGTCTAGGAGTCAGGAGTCAGGAGTCAGGAGTCAGGAGTCAGGAGTCAGGAGTCAGGAGTCAGGAGTCAGGAGTCAGGAGTCAGAATAAAGATAAATATTCCCTGTTCCCTGTTCCCTGTTCCCTGTTCCCTGTTCCCTGTTCCTAATAACTAATTTGCAAAGTTACTGATGCTTGTACTTCCTGTTCACCACCGACTATGGGGGTAGAAGCATCTGCGAGGTTTGCTTTAGCAATTTCAACCCGTTGTAGCATTGGTGGTGGGGGCGCACTTGCCCCATTAATTTGAATACTCACTATTTCTTTTGGTTGAAAACCCAAGGTGTCAAGAACTGCATCGGCTTGTTGTTGGGCATCCTGGGTAGCTTTTTTCAATGCTTGTTTTTGGGCGTTACTAATAGCTTCATCTGTAGCTACAAAACTGATACCATTAATTTGTGTGGCTCCGGTTTTGACTGCTTCATCTAATAATGAACCGACTCGCTCGGTGGGAAAGCGAAAACTAACGGTGTTGCTGGCTGCATAACCTGTAATTCTTTGGACGTTGTTGGTATAACTATAAACTGGGTTTAGGCGCACTCCTGTGGTTTCTAATTTCTGCACATTCCGGCTTTTCAGTAAGGCTACCACGGCGGATGACCTGCGGGCGGCTTCTTTTTGTACTTCTTGGGCTGTTTTTCCTTGAACTTCTACACCTAAACTAACTTCTGATAAGGTGGTAGCAATTCTTTCTACTCCGCGACCGCTAACGGTTAAGGTGCGCCATAATTTGGCTTTTTCTTCGGCTGATGCTGGTAGGGTAAATATCATACATATTAATAAGGTGGAATAGAGTATTTTTCCCAGGTTCTTGATTGGCAGGGAAGAAACTGATAAAGTATTTCTAGACATAAAATGCACACTCCTCAACAAAATCAATATATACACACTGTAAACTTTTCAGGGTTAACAGTTCACTCCTATTGTTTGATAGGATTGCTATGTTGATAGTTTGGCACTGTCTAAATACAAGTTTGCTTTGGTTACATTTTTGGTAACAAATTATTTAATTATTTATTTAATTATTTATTTAATTATTTTTATTCAATTCTTGTTTATATTCTCGCCAATTTGGCATAAATTGATCCATTAAAGCTTGAAATTTAGCGTTATGGGTGCGTTCTAACAGGTGGGTAATTTCATGCACTACTACATATTCTAAGCAATGAATAGGTTTTTTTGCGAGTTCTAAATTTAACCAAATGCGTTTAGCTTGTATATTGCAAGTTCCCCATTTTGTTTTCATGGTTTTTATTCCCCATTCGTTAATATTTACACCTATGATTTTTTCCCATTTAGCTATTAATGGGGGAATTTGTATTTTTAATTGTTGACGATACCAAGAATTTAAGACTTTTTGCCGTTGTTCTGTATTACTTCCTGGTTTAATATACAAATCAATATATGTATTATTTCTAATTTCTATTTGTGCATTTCCAGGTTTTTCAATCACGTTTAATATATAGATTTTACCTTGAAAATAATGATTTTCTCCTGATGAATATGCTATTTTTTCTGGTGTGTTTTGGGTTTGATAATTAGATTGATTATTATATTGAAACTTAATTTGATGTTTTTTTATCCATGCTAATTTTTCAATTACAAATAATCGCAAAGATTCATCATTTATATGTAAAGGTGTGGCAATTCTTACTCTTCCATCTGGGGGATAAACTGCTAAATGTAGGTTTTTAATGTCTTTTCTGACGACATCTATGGTTAATTCTCCGATGGTTATTTGATAGGTTTGCATAGTTTTTAAAGGAGTCAGGAGTCAGGAGAATAAATAATTACCAATTACCAATTACCAATCACCTTAATATTCACTTTGCTGTTTTATTATCTCAAATATACTTTCTAAATCTTCCGGTTTGATATATTTCTTAATGGCGTTTTTAATTAATTTCTCTTTCATTTTATTTTCTCTCCAACTATCTTGTTTACTATTCCTCACTGCTGCATCTATATCTAACGCTAATTGTTCATTTTGCTCTAAATTATCATATAATGATCTTTTAGCTGGTGTGTCTAAACTCTCAGGATATGCTGATGATGTACTCGGTTGGTGAATTTGTTTAGCTAAGGCGACTATTTTTTGTAGGTATTCTTGATATGCTGCGGTTTCGTTTTCGCGTTTTTCTATTAGTTCATTTAACAAGGTTGACATTTTCTCAAAGTATTTGGGGTTGGTGGGTTATTGTTCTATAATTAATTTCCGCAGGTTGTTTTCTATGGTTTCTGCAACAGCGGTTTTATTATTTTTAATTCCTGGAGGTAAGCTATTAACAGCACTCACTCCATTATTAACTATTAATTCTACCAAAGTCAGATTTTCAAAGTTGGCTAAAATTTGACTTTCTGCTGCACCAATATAACTATCTATCAGGTGACGCATATCATTTTGATAGACTTTAAAATCTATTTTATCACCACTTGCCAATTTAATTTCTTCTGAGACAACTTGGTAATGTTTTACTTCTTGTTGAATATCAAATATTTCTCTAGTTGTATATCCTGCGGTTTCTAGTTCATTGGCGATATTTGCGTATTTTCTTACCAAAGCAGCTACACTTTTATATAATACTAATCTTCTGGGTTCGGTGGTTTGTAAATCTTCTGGGTTTTGGGTATTACCACAAAAATATTTAATATAATCTGGTGTATGATAAGGCGGGTTTACGGGTTCACAAAGGGCTTTTAGGGCTTCTCTGGCGGTTTCGAGGTCGTTTTTGCCTTTTTCTAATCTATCGGTTAATAAGCCGTTTATATCATCCTGATCATATTCGCTAAATGCTTCTGATGTGTAATCATGAACTGATTTTTCTAAACTTTTAAATAGGTCTTTATAATCTATAATATAACCATATTCTTTGTCTGGAGTATGTAAACGGTTGACTCGACAAACTGCTTGAAATAAATCATGATCTCGCATTGACTTATCTATATATAAATAAGTTGCGGGTGGTGCATCAAAACCAGTTAACAGTTTACTCACAACTATTAATAATTGCATCTTTTCAGGATGGTGAATAAAGTCATTTTTTACTTGGGTTTCAAATTTATCTGGTTTTTGTCCGTTGAGCATTTTTTGATAGATTTCATATTGATGAATTTTATCGGTTTTTCCTTCGCCGGTGGTTTCTCCTTTGATGCTTTGCAGTGAACCATCATAAGATGTAATTATGGCGCATTTGGTAAAACCGGCATTTTGGAAGATTTCATAATATTTACAAGCTTCGTAAATACTTCCAGCTACGAGAATGGCGTTACCTTTATGATTTTGTAATCGGTCTTTTGTGCTAAAATCAAATATGATATCTTTGACTATTATCTCTAGTCGAGATTTGGAACTGAGGAGTTTTTGCATTGTTCCCCAGCGTTTTTTGAGTTCTGCTTTGGCGGTTTCTGTTAATTGTTTGGTTTTACTTTCAAACCATTGGTCAATTTTGCTTTGGGAGGTGATATACTGCTCTACATTGCGAGCTTCATAACGTAAGTCTAAAACTACTTGATCTGCTACTGCTTCGTTAAATTTATAGGTATGAATATAGTTCCCAAAAACTTCGATGCTTTTCTGTTTGTCTTGTTTTAATAATGGTGTTCCGGTAAAACCGATAAATAAAGCTTTGGGTAATATTTGTTTCATGGCTTTATGTAGTTTACCGGACTGGGTGCGGTGACATTCATCGACAAATACATAAAATTCTCCCTGGGGTTGGAAGTTTTGGGGGAGGTGGCGTTTTAGTTGTTTGATAAATTCTTGGTAGTCTTGAGATTCGTCATTACTGCTATTTCTCCCGAATTTATGAATCAAGGAACATATTAATGAGTATTTGGTATTTTGTAATTGGGTAATGAGATCCTGACTGCTTTGGGTGCGGTAGATGTTTTCGTTGACACCTAAAAATATACTTTCTATTTGTGCGTCTAGTTCTTCGCGGTCGGTAATGATTAATACTCTGGCTTTTGGGTTATATTCTCGTATCCATTTGGTTAACCACACCATTGTTAAGCTTTTTACGCTGCCTTGGGTGTGCCAGATAATACCACCTTCTCGACGTTTGATATATTCTTGGGCGGCTTTGATACCTAAGTATTGATGAGAGCGACAAATTTTTTTAATACCTCCATCAAATAGGGTAAAGTCGTGGATGATTTCTAAAAAGCGTTGTTTTTCGCATAGTTGTAATATGTGTTTGTCTAAGATATTTGTAATTTCGCTGTGGGTGTCTTCTTTCCAGGTAAGGTAATATTTTTCTGGGGTTTCTATTGTGCCGTAGCGTAGTCCTTGGGTGTCGTTACCTGCCATGACTAGCTGTATGGTGTTAAAAAAGGATTTGATAAATATTGATTGTTGATTATCTAGGTTTTGGCGAATTGCTTCGGAAACGGGTACGGTACTGCGTTTTAGTTCCAGCACTGCTAAAGCGATGCCGTTAATGTATAAAACTATATCTGGTCGTTTGCTGTTTTCGCCTTTGATGCTGACTTCTTCGGCAATGTAAAAGCTGTTTTTTAAGGGTTCTTCCCAGTTGATCAGGTAAAGGGTTTGTGTGTTTTCCCCTGCTTCGGGTTTGATTTTGATACCGTAACGCAGCAAGGTGTATATTTCTTTGTTGATGTTGTAGAGGTTTTGGGTTTTGTTGTTGGTGTGTTTTGTTAGTTCGTGAAGTGCTTTGTTGATGAGTTCTGGGGGGTATTTTTGTCTGTCTCGTAAAAATGCGGTGAGTAAGTCGGTTTCTATGTTGCTGTTGTTTGCGCGGTTGTACCAGTTTCCTATGTATTGATAACCTAGTTTTTGGGTTAGTAGTGCGATGACTCGGTTCTGGGTTGCGCGTTCTGGTTGTCCGACTTTACTCATGGTTTTTACTGTTTATTTCTTAGTATATTATTTCTCACGCAGAGTCGCAGAGGCGCAGAGAGGGGTTTTTGTAATGAGTATTGTAATCTGGTTTGATTTCTTATGTTATAATTAAGGTCATTTACTAATTAATTAAATGATAAAATCTAGAAGATAAATGTCAAGATATGTCATGTAATGAAAAATAATTTTTGGAAAATACAACTGCTAAAGTATAACTGCAAGTTTACAGGAGGTAACAATCAATGATAAGTTTAGAAATGGCGATCGCTAAAATTAAAAAATTACCTATTGAACAACGGAATGAGGTGATTAAGTTTGTGGAGTTTTTGGAATTTAAAGCAGAACATTTTGATCTAAGTTCGGAAGATGAAAAAAAACCAGAAAAACAAGTTTCTTTTGCAGAAGTGGCACAAGATTTTATAGGTTGTTTAGATAGTAATTTGGAAGATTTATCTTATAATCCCAAGTATATGGAAGGGTTCGGTAAATAGTGCAAAAAGGTATAATTATAGATACAGGGGTTTTAGTAGCTTTTCTGATGTCTAGGGATAAATTTCATGACTGGGCTGTAAATTCACTCACAAATATTGAGTATCCTTTGTTGACTTGTGAAGCTGTTTTAACTGAAGTTTGCTTTTTATTACAAAGAGTTCATTCAGGTTCAAATAAGGCTTTACAATTAGTCAAACAGGGATATATTGATGTTTCTTTTTGTTTAGATCAAGAAATTGAAGCTGTGGAAATGTTAATGCAGCGTTATGAGTCTGTACCTATGTCTTTAGCAGATGCTTGTTTAGTCAGAATGTCTGAAATTTATCCAAATTCTTCAATACTGACATTAGATAGTGATTTTACTATTTACCGTAAAAATCGCCATCAAATCATTCCTTTAATTATGCCAGATTTTTGATTTTACTGTTTATTTTTTAGTATATTATTTCTCACGCAAAGGCGCAAAGTCGCAAAGGTTTAAGATCGCAAAGAGGGGTTTTGGTAATGAGTATTGTAATCTGGTTTGATTTCTTATGTTATAATTAAGGTCATTTACTAATTAATTAAATTTTTACTATTTACCGTAAACATCGCCATCAAATCATTCCTTTAATTATGCCAGATTTTTGATTTTACTGTTTATTTTTCAGTATATTATTTTTCACGCAGAGTCGCAGGGGCGCAGAGAGGTTTTAAGAGGTTGGTTGGGTTTCACTTTGTTCTACCCAACCTACAATTACAATTACAATTTTATGGCATTATATCATCTAATTTAAGTTTTAATTCTGGAAATAGTGGAGAGGTTATACTCTCTCCTAAGGGATATCTTTGTTGTTGATATACTCCATTAATTAATTGACAAATTGTTAATGTTGGTTGTTTTGGGTTGCCTATAAATTGTATTCCTCCTAATGCACGAAAGTCTACTATCCAATATTCTGGTATTTCTAAAAAGGCATATTCTTCTATTTTTCTAGCATAGTCATCTTGCCAGTTTGTACTGACAACTTCTGCAACTAATTTAATGGTTTTACCGTTACAAATTATCGGTTCTTTTTGCCAAAGTGGTTCTTGACTCAGTTGGTTTTTATCTAATACAATGACATCTGGACGGAGTGCTGTAGCTTCCGCAGCAGGGGGTTTAATTAAGCAAGTTTTTGGTATTAACCAGTTTAATTTATGATGTATAATTTGTGTATAAATTCTCCCGGCTATATTTCCCGCAACTTCTTCATGGGGTCCTGTTGGTTCCATATCTCTGAGTTCTCCATCAATTAGTTCATAACGGGTATTTTCCCCATATTCTTTTAAAAATTGCTCAAAGGTGAGTGCTTTTATTGGGGTATAAGTCATAAGTTTATATTGTATTTGCGGTTGGTTTTATTTTAACTAATTTTTAAGTTCTATTCAATATTACTGATTTTATAGGGTCTTGGTTTCGCGCAAAGGCGCTAAGGTGCAAAGTCGCTAAGGAAGATCATATAATTATCAATTGTCAATTATCAATTGTCAATTATTCTCGTTTTTCCTGTTAGTAGTTCTTGCATCATTCCCTGTTTAATGTTTTTGTATTTCTCTCTTTTCTTTTCTAATGCTTCTATTTCTTCATCCATTTCTGTTAGTATTTTCGCTATTGCTTTTTGTTCAGGAAGTGGGGGGATAGGAATTTCTATATTTTTTAAATTAATTGTATAAATATGAATAACAGAACTTCCTTGCCCTAGATTAGATTTTTGAACATTTGCTTGATAGGAATTGAGTAAATAACTCAGAAAATAACTATCATCTTTATTAGGACTTAATATTATAATATCACCACCAGCATAGGCTTTTTCGATTCCAAGATAAGCAAAACATTTCCCAATTTCTTCAAAAGTTTCACCTGATCCAGCAAATAAAATATCTCCAGTATTAATTTCAATTGATTCTTTTGCTAAGTCATAAGATATTCGTGAGTATAAAACTTTGGAGTAGTAGTTATATTTAGTATAAATTTCACCATATAAAACGCATGGTTGACCGTCTTGAGTTATAGATTTTTTAGGTAGATTTTTTCCTTTTTTAAATTTTCCAATATCCCCCAATTTCTTCACCTCCCACTCACCACTAAAACCAGGTAAGCGTTTTTTACCAGTCAGGAGTTCTTGTATTGTTCCCTGTTTGATGTTACGCTTTTTGGTGATGAGTTTATCTATTGCTGTAATTAGGTTATCTACATCACTGAGAGATTGAGCGATCGCTTTTTGTTCAGTAAGTGGGGGAAGGGGAATTTTTAATTTTTGGAAATAGGGAATACCTATAGTTTTTATAGTAGTACCAATAGCAATTCTTTCAAACTCTGACTTTTTAAATTGAAACCAATAATATAGAAAATGGTTATCCAATTGTAACCCACATTGCCAAGCGAAAAAATGCTGACTAACAGCCATTACATCTTTAGTAATAGCACTTTTTCCAACACCTGCATCTCGTGATAAAACAACTGATTCCGATGGATGTAATACTGCTGAAGAGTTAGCAATACCAGCCATAGTTATCTTTTCAGTAGTATCATAAATATATATTTGATCAAAGCGATTTGAGTCTTTTAATGATATCCACTTTATATTACCATTCCAATATTCAGAATGTTTTTTATCAGGTGTATGGCCACTTCCTCGTTTCGCAACCGAATCCAGTAGAACTGCTTCCCAATCTACAGGAATAACCCCCACCTCAGAAACCTTAAAACCATCAGGAACACTCATAAAACCCCCAAAAAAAACAAACAAAATATCAAATCCATCCGCGTTTATCTGCGTTCATCTGCGTTCTACCTTGGGAATATCTGTTTTCCCAATAACCCGCCCAGAAATGAATTTCCGGGCTAATAACCAAAGTCTGTTAAAACAGACTATATAATTATAATTATATTCAGTCGTCTTTAGACGACTTTTGCTATTAGCGTCATAATTCATTATGAGGCGGAATTGTTAGCTTTATTTCTAATCTTCTGTAAATCTTTAAAAAACTCCTCTCTTGTCACTTGATCTAAAATTCCCCTCCTTTCCTTTGTATAGTCACCTTTGTTATTTTCAGGTTGTTGTAAAAAATCAATCTTCTCAATTTTATCCATCACCAAACAAACCCCATATTTTGTAAATGCTGATCAACCAAACTCGTCAACCTATCCACCTCATCACTCAACTCAAACAAAGGAGTATCATAACGTTCACCTAACTCCTTAATTCTTTGCGTCAACCGTTGAGAAATACGATCCATTTCTGCATTTATCCCCTGTTTTAAAGTCCGCATCCATTTATCATCCACCACCAAAGTCTTCACTTCCTCCTCCGTCAACTCCTTATATTTCCTTAACACCTTATTATGTAATTCTTGGGTAGCGTCTTTAATTTTTTTATTCAAAATTGCTTCTGACTCTAGCAATTGTAAATAGGATTTTAACACCTGCAACTCTTCCGCATCTGCAAATAAAGGATTTTTTTTGATTTCCTTAATTCTCACATTAATATTAGTCTTGGTAATTTTCCCACTGTCATTAGTCACTTCTTCTAATAAACCTTCTTCTCCTGCATATTCTTCCTGCATTTCTTCCTGTTGTCTGATTATATCATCTTTTTGATTTTCCAACTTTTCTATTTTACCCTGTTCCGTAGCAAAATAATTGTTAATGATTAAATCTTCTGGTATCAATTCACAAACATAATCTATAGTTACACCTTTTTTATTAGTTATCGGTGTCAGTTCTGCTTTCCAACCATCTTCCACTATCATATACACATCATCCCGCATCACTTCCAACCAATAGGTTAAAAGATATTGATAAACGTCATATTTATCTATTAACTTTTGTCCCGTAAATGCTGCGAGTAAATTCTCACCTAATTTATAGATAATGTCCTTGGGTTGATCTCCTGGTTGGATAGCTTTTAATAATGGTGTATGTTGTTTTTCCCAAGTTGTAAAAACCTGCTCTATTTGCTGACTATATTGGATAAATTCAGGATGATGAAAAATACAATTTTTGACATCATTTGCAGCAACTTTTAACTGTTGATATCCATGGTTTTTCGTTGGTGCAAATAATTCTTGTTGTAAGTTGGGGTAAACTTGCCAAAATTCTCCTAATGCTTGAATATCATTCTCTGGTATTCCTCCCAACAAATGCGCTGCAATATCTTGAATGTCTTCCGCTTCTTGGGAGTCTATATAACGGGGAATGTTCAAATTAAAATCATTTTCGGCAATTTCCGCTATAGACACCATGCGGGAATATTTAGCAATTGCTAATTGCTTATTAAACACATCGACAATTTTGTGTATATCCTGTTCCCGCAAACGGTTTTTATTGCCATCTTTGACAAATCCTTTACTAGCATCTAGCATAAAAATGCCTTGAGATTTACCCGTGTTTGCTTTATCAATGACAATAATACAAGCAGGAATTCCCGTTCCATAAAAAAGGTTAGGAGGTAAACCAATTATACCTTTGATGATACCTTGATTAATGATTTTTTTTCTAATATCTGCCTCGGCATTACCCCGAAATAACACCCCATGCGGTAAAATTATCGCTCCTTTTCCCTGGGGTTTTAAGGAGGCAATTAAATGTAATAAAAAAGCATAATCTCCGTTTTTCGCTGGGGGTATTCCATAACCATAAAAACGCTCAAATTCATCCTTTTCTAAGTCAATTCCTGTACTCCAAGCTTTTGCGGAAAAGGGAGGGTTAGCAACTGCAAAGTCAAAGGTTTTTAAACTACCATCGCTATTTTTAAAGTGGGGAGTTGATAAAGTATTATCTTGTTTAATTTCTGCGGTAGGATGTCCATGTAAAATCATATTCATCCGCGCTAGGGAGTAGGTAGCGTTATCCATTTCTTGTCCAAAAATGCTGATTTTAATATCTGTTTCATCAGCAGCTTTTAATAATAATGAACCACTCCCACAGGTAGGATCATATATACTTTGTTGGGGACTGGTAACGCTGTTAATTCCGATGACTTTTGCAATAACGCGGGAAACTTCCGCAGGGGTGTAAAATTGTCCTTTACTTTTTCCTGACTGGGTGGCAAAGTTCCGCATTAAATATTCATAAGCATCTCCTAAAATATCATCTCCATCGGCGCGGTTTTTGCTAAAATTTAAAGCAGGATTTTCAAAAATGGCGACTAAATTTGTTAGTCGTTCTTTCATTTCCTGACCTTTTCCCAGTTTATCCTCGTCGTTAAAATCTGCATCATTAAAAATATTACCTAAGTCGTTAGCTTCAGCGAGATTTTTAATAATGAGATTGATTTTTTCACCGATATCTTTTTTACCTTTTAAGTTAACAATATCCTGAAAACTGCCATTTTATGGTATTTCTATAAGTGCATCTTCCGCATTTGCATATTTATCAGATACGTATTTAACAAATAATAAAACTAGGACATAGTTTTTATATTGGGAAGCATCCATCCCTCCCCGCAGTTCATCGCAGCTTTTCCATAAAGAACTGTAAAGTTCGCTTTTTTTAATTGCCATTTTGTGTATCCTGGAGATGCCCGAATTAAAGAATTTTTAGGAATTATATTTTAACAATTATATTCATTATATATTATTAACAATTGATTTGTAAAGTTAAAAATTAGATTTCCCCTTATTAATGGTGGTTAGGGGGGATCTGAATTTTACAATATCCTCTGATTATTAACCCAATTTTTAACAGCTTTTCTAATTGCCCTTCTACCTTCGTTTCTATGTTCTTCTATCAATTTTGGTAATTCTCTAATTGGTAAACCAGGAAAAACTAAACTTGTTTCTGATTCTATATATTCACCATTTTCTAAGAGATAAATCTTCAATTTTCCAGCATCATAACACCAAATTTCTGGTACTCCCAAGCGGGCATAAATAGGAAAACGATTTAAAGATTTACTGGTAATATCAATTTCTAAAGCTAAATCTGGGGGCGGATCTTGGGTTAAATCTAAATCTAATTTACCTCTAACTTTTGCTTCATTTTGTAGGTAAAAACAATTATCTGATTCTAAACCTGCTAGTCTGGTTTCACGCTTCCAAGTAGTTGAACCATAACTTTCATAATCTAAATCTAAAGTATCAGCAATATCTTTAACTAAATCACTAATTACTTCTTTATAATGTTCATGTTCTGGTAAAGGTGTCATAATTTCTAAAGTTCCGCTATCATAAGCTATGGTAGCAGCGCGAGATTGTCCTAAATTTTGTAAAATATTTTCAAATTGTTGCCAGCTAATATCATATAATACGACTCTATCAGCGCGATTTTTTACAGCTATCATATTTTTTCTCGCTCCTAAATTCTGGCAAGGCTATGATCACAACTAGGAGTAAGATGCTCCTAATACTCAAATTTTACGTTTTTATGTGTGAAATTTGGCAAATTGAAATGCAGATGAATAAATGGAGAATAGGAGACTCGAACCCCTGACCTCTGCGGTGCGATCGCAGCACTCTACCAACTGAGCTAATTCCCCTTGATCATATCCTATTTTAACACTCGGTTTTGATATTGTTCACATCTTGCTGCAAAAAAATTTCCTGTACCCGTTCTAATTCCAACTCTGTCAAATAGTCAACTGTCCAGTTAGCTTGACGCTGTAACATATGAAATGGGTAAGTATTGGCAACTCCTACAACTTGCATCTGAGCGCGTTTTGCTGCTTGAATACCCGCAGGAGTATCTTCAATAGCTAAACATTCCTGACTTTGCAAATTTAAATCTGGATATACTTGATTTAATTTTTCTACAGCCAGCAAATAACCTTCAGGTTGAGGTTTACTGGTAGTGATGTCATCACCTGCAACGATAACCGTAAAATATTCAATCAGGTTAGCACGTTCTAGCACCAGTTGGATTTCTTGACGCAAAGCACCGCTAACTAAACCGAGTTTAAGGTTTTGCGATCGCACCTGAAAAATTAAATCTTCTATTCCTGGATACAAAGGCAATTTTTCCAGTGTCTCCAGTTCTTGCACATAAGCCTCAGCTTTACGTTGCAGCAATTCCATTAAATACTCTTCTGTAGCCACTCTACCACGATTTTTCAGTAAATCTTGAAAACAAGCGCGATCGCTCCTTCCCAAACAACCTTGACGCTCATGCAGCTTTTGCGGTTGCAAATTTTCCTGCACTAGAATTTCATCTATTAATTTTAAATGAATTGGCTCATCTTTGACAATGACACCATTGAAATCGAATAAAACCGTCTTTAAACTCATGTAAATACGCCAATACCATAATAATTAAGATCCTTACCAATAATTATTATGTATTTTGGCGTGCATGACCAGCAAAGATACCCGACTTCTGAAAAAATTAGGTTATGCGGTTTTTTTCTGCTCAGAAGTTGACAGATAAAGATAAATGTATTATGTTTGTAATACAAACAAAAATAGCTGATTACTGATTACTGATTACTAATAGCTGAATACTTTTTTATGCCTTACGAACAACTAGAAATTAACACAAAATCCCCCGTTTTATCCTGGGCAAATCATCCATTAGGCTCAGATGAAATGACAATGGCCAAGAATGTTGCATCCTTGCCATTTGTATATAAACACGTTGCCTTAATGCCCGATGTTCACTTAGGAAAAGGAGCGTTAGTTGGTTCAGTTATTGCCACTAAAGAAGCCATTATTCCTGCGGCTGTCGGTGTAGATATTGGTTGCGGAATGTGTGCCATAAAAACACCATTTACAGGTGAACAATTAGCAGGTAAACTAAAGAAAATTCGCCAAGATATAGAAGCAGCAATTCCCACAGGATTTAATGAAAATAAAGATGTAGAAAAAGCTGTAACAAATTGGCAGAAATGGCGCTCATTTAAAGACTTGCATCGGGGAGTGCAAGACTTAGAAAGTAAAGCCATGAAACAAATGGGTTCTTTGGGTGGGGGTGAAAGATTGCCCCATCTTACAGTAATGTAAGATTAAAAACTCGTCCAAATCGGTGAAAGCTGGGATGCTAATACCGAGGGAAGCGGTAAAACGCCCCGTAGAGAGTAGAGGGACTTGGGCATCCTAAGAAATTAACTAATTGATTAGGATGAAGGTGTACTCCGAACTATACCGAACAAGAAGGTATAGAATCAAGCAGAAATGACTTGATCGATTGCTACTTTCATCTATGATATTGTGGAATCATGGAAACCACTAATATCACACTCAATAACCCCGAATATGCCTACTTATTTGGCTTCATTCAAACCGATGGTCATCTATACAACAACACTCGTGATCGAGGCCGTTTAAGTATAGAAATCAATAAACAAGATGAAGATATATTGTGGGCTTTTAAGAATCTGATACCGTTTAATTCCTCCATTACTGAACGCACTCGCAATACCAATTTTAGTCAGAATTACACCTCAGTTATTTGGAGAGTTTATGATAAACGGTTTCGAGAGTATCTTGAATCTTGGGGTTTACCAATAGGTAGTAAATCAGATGTAATTAAACCACCGAGTTGTAGTTTCTCAAAAGTTGATTATTTTAGAGGTTTAGTAGATGGAGATGGATCTTTAGGGTTTACCTCAAATGGCTTTCCTTTTCTATCCTTCGTTACATCTAGTTCCCATATTTGTTTTGAATATATAGACTTAATTCAGCAAATTGTGGGTAAAACAAAAACCTCTAATAGAAATACTAGAGATAACATTTACAACATCATGGTTTATAAAGAGGACGCTCAAATACTGGCAAAATATTTATATTATGATGGTTGTCTGGCTTTATCTAGAAAAATCATCAAGGCTAATGAAATATTAAGTTGGAGCCGTCCTCCTGATATGAAGAGGGTTAACAATAGGAAATTTTGGACACCTCAAGAAGATCAGTTTATTACTACCCATTCGGTTGAGTGTTCAATGAAAGTATTAGGCAGAAGTCGAAACAGTATTGAAATGAGACTGTGGCGACTTAATAAGCTTAACCAGCAATCAGTAACAAATTGAACCACTTTATCGAAGTTTGTCTCGATACAGAGAACCAAGTTTGGCTAATGTTACATTCCGGTTCTAGAAACATTGGCAATAAATTAGCACAATGTCATATTGACACAGCTAAACAACTAGCAAAAATGGCAGGTGAGAAATTACCAGATCCAGATTTAGCCTATTTTGTAGCAGGAACACCAGAATTTAAAGCCTACTGGGAAGACTTACAATGGGCGCAAAATTACGCACTTTCTAACCGTGATGTCATGATGGCACGGGTGAAAAAAATCATTGAAAAACATCTCTCAGGAGGTAAAACCTTTAAACCTTTATTAGAGGTAAATTGTCATCACAACTACGCCGAAAAAGAAGTACATTTTGGCGAAGAAGTGTATGTCACTCGTAAAGGTGCAGTGAGAGCGAAACAAGAAGATTATGGTATTATTCCTGGTTCAATGGGAGCAAAATCTTTCATTGTTAAAGGTAAAGGAAACGCTCATAGTTTTTGTAGTTGTAGTCACGGTGCAGGGCGTTTAATGTCAAGAAATAAAGCCAAAAACGTCTATACTCTTGATGATTTAATCGAGCAAACAAAAGGAGTAGAATGTCGGAAAGATACAGGGGTTTTAGATGAAATTCCTGGAGCATATAAACCCATTGAGCAAGTCATGGAAAACCAAGCAGACTTAGTACAAGTGGTAGCAACACTTAAACAGGTTTTGTGTGTAAAAGGATAAGGAAATAGGGAACAGGGAACAGGGAACAGGTAGTAATTTATGTTTATCCTGACTCCTATTCTTTATCTGGCCTAACACTTAAATATCTATCTTTGCGAATAGTATTAATTACAGCTTGAATGTAACTTTCTGCTGCTCCTAAAGTTTTTAATAAATGATTTCCTAACTCTAAAGCTGCTTCAAATTCAGGTTGTACGACTTCCTTCGCACCCATTTGGGTTAAAATATCAATTTCCTTGTTATTATGTGAACGAGCAATGACATCTAAATGGGGTGCAATAGTCAAAGCATTTTTTAAAAGTAAACGGGTACTAGCAGCATCAGGAAGGGCGATCGCTAAAGCTTTGGCAGTGGCTAAATGTGCTTTTTCTAATACTAATTCTGAATCTGCATCACCAAAAATATAAGGTATTTGACGCATTCTTAATCTTTGTACAGATGCTTCGCTATTTTCAATAACTAAAACTGGATATCCTTCACTTTGTAAGATATTAACAACTACTTGCCCGACTCTACCATAACCTGCTACCACTACATGATCAGTCATTATTTCTGGCATAGATATGGTTTTGGGTGCAGAAAATCTTTGTAAGAAATTCGCTAGTACGGGATTTTGATTTAAATTATCGGCAATACAAGGAGCAACTTTGAGAGAGAATGGTGTAAGAATGAGAGTAATTGCTGTTGTTCCTAATAATAAAGAATAGGTTTGTTGAGATATCAATTCTAATTGCAACCCTACCAAAGCTAATACAAAAGAAAATTCACCAATTTGGTTAATTCCCAAACTGACTATAATTGCATTTTTGAGAGAGTAGCCAAACTTTAAAACAATTCCGAAAATAATTACTGCTTTACCTAGTAATACCAAAGCCACAAGTTCTAAAATTATAGCAAAATTGCTGATCAGAATAGCCGGATCAATCAACATTCCAATAGAAGCAAAAAACAAACTAGCAAAAGTATCTCGCAAAGGTAAAATTTTCGCTAAAGCCTGATCAGCATAATCAATTTCTGATATCATTAAACCAGCAACAAACGCCCCCATAGCAATAGAAAGACCCAATTTTGCAGTTATTACAGCAACTCCTAAACATAAAGCAATTAGAACTAATAAAAATAATTCATTGCTTTCTGTTGCAGCAATATTGCTTAACACACGAGGCACTACCCAGCGACTAAATATAATTGCAATTACTACAAATATTGTAATTTTAACTAAAGCCAAACCGAGAGCTACTGCAATATTTTCAGGTTGTTGTAAAGCTGGAATTATTGCCAACATCACACCCAAAGCTAAATCTTGAGCGATTAAAATTGCCAGCATAATTTGCCCATGTACTGTATTAACTTCACCCTTTTCTGTGAGGGTTTTTAATACTATTGCTGTGGAAGAAAGAGATAAAACTGCACCTAAAAAAATGCCTTTTGTAATTCCAGAAGCCCAGCCTGTGGAGAGGGTAACTATTGTTACTAAGGCAATTGTTAAACCAATTTGTAATAAACTACCTTTAATAGCAATATCTTTAACTCGTTTGAGTTCTGCTAAAGAAAATTCTACACCCAGCGCAAACAACAGGAAAGCAACTCCAATTTCTGCTAAAGATTTAATATCATCAACATTGCTTAATAACTTAAAACCAAAAGGTCCAATAGCAAAACCACTAACTAAATAACCAAGTATCACAGGTTGACGCAACCGATGGGCAAAAAATCCTCCTAAAGCAGTAGCGACTAACACTGTTGTGATATCCAAAATTAAACTATGTTCTGTTGGCATCTTTTTTTTGACTTTATGAATTTATTTTGTTATCAACTGATGTCACTTACTTTCAGAGTAGCTTGAATTGATAACAGTAAACAGGTAAACAGGTAAACAGATACCCGACTTCTTGAAGAAGTCACGGATCTATATCCAGGGATATAAAAAAACTGGGAATTAAAAAAAACTTGGAATTTAAAAAACTTGGAATTTAAAAAAACTCCAAGTCTGAAATTAAGATTTATTGGTTTTGTAAGTAGGGGTTGCTGATAGCGTAGCGTGGCGTTAGCCATATAAATCCGAAAACTTTACAGGTAAAGGGTTTTAGCTATTTTGACTTTCAAAAAGTGCAAGCTTTTCTGAGGTGGTAACTGAAAAACCTTGCACTTAATTCCTACTTAAAGAAAAAATCGTTCCTATCCAACTCTTGAAACTGTCACCTGTCACCTGCCACCTGTTACCTGTCACTGGTCCTTCACAGATAACTTTTTCAGCAAACCCTAAGTATTCAGCCGTCAGCTTTCAAGGCTAAAATACAAACAATGATCACCATGCACAGAGTGTAAACTTCCTCAATTAATGGTGCTAAATCTTTGTTTTTGCCGTGATAAGCTGATTACTGATTACTGATAGCTGAATGCTTACTAAAGTTTTTCCTTACAGTGTCAAAGATTGAGGATTGGTTTCAATCAATTTTGCTAAATCTTGCAAAAATGCAGCCGCATGAGCGCCGTAAATAATACGATGGTCACAGGTGATATTAACTTTCATTTGTTGACGTACACCAAATAAACCATCTGGGGTAGCGACAACTTGGGGACGAGCAGCAGCGATCGCTAAAATTGAACCTTGTCCCGGTGGTAAAATCGCATCAAAGGTATCAACACCAAACATTCCCAAATTAGACAGAGTAAATGTACCAGTGCTATATTCCTCTGGTTGTAGTTGTTTCGCTCTCGCTCTATCTACCAAAGATTTCCAGTTGCGTGACAGAGAATAGATATCTACCTGATCGGCATTTTGTAACACTGGTGTAATCAAACCGCCATCATCCATTGCCACAGCTACGGAAACATTGATATTGGAATGATAAACAATACCTTGATCTGAATAACTGGCATTGAGTAAAGGATGTTTTTGTAATGTCACCGCTACAGCTTTCGCTAATAGCGCCGTCATGGTGACACCTTTAGATTTAATTTGTTTGTAAAGTTTATCTAATCCATCAGTGGTAATAGTGTAACCAACATGGAATGTAGGTACTGCTAGGCTGGCCATCATATTGCGTACCACTGCATTTTGCAGAGTAGTTAATGGTACGACTTGACCAGGAACGGCAGCAGCAACTGGGGCGGGTGCGGGTACGGATGCTGGTTTTGCGGGTGCGGGTGCGGGTGTCGGTGCAATAGAAGTAATAGCCGGAGTAGTAGGTTGGGGAACTTTACCAACAGCAACTTCCACATCTTCGGCGACAATGCGACCGTAAGGACCACTACCTTTAAGGTTATTTAAATCAACTCTTAATTCTTTCGCCAACTTGCGAGCGCGGGGCGAAGCTACTAACCGACCTTCCCGATGGTTTGAGCCATTTTGAGAAGCTGTTGCAGGTGCGTCAACGGTTGCAGCAGCAGCTACGGGTACAGGTGCGGGTGCGGATGCAGGTGCGGCTTCAGCCACAGCACTACCACCACCAGCCATAGCCTTAGCGGCTTCTATTTCTGCTTCTGTTTCGGCAACGTAAGCGATCGCAGCACCTACAGGGGCGCTTTCACCAGCTTGGACAATGATATGAGCGAGAAACCCTTCATAGAAAGTTTCCACATCCATATCAGCCTTATCTGACTCGACAACCACCACTGTTTCGCCTTTTTCCACTTTATCCCCCGGCGACTTCACCCAAGAGACTATCTTTCCCTCAGTCATGGTGGAACTCAGCGCCGGCATAAATACTTCATGAATGCTCATAATGGTGGTTTCAGAATCAATAATTTTATGGACTTTAACAAATGTCGCCAGATCGAATTGTATCTTGCTACGAGGATTTTGGAGCAATTGATTGGTGACTGGTGACTGGTGACTGGTGACTGGGTAATTAATTTTATTTTTCCCAATTATCAATTATCAATTACCAATGCCAATTGGAACTCAAAACAAAGGTAGATGTCTATAAATAAAGCAATCATTAATAGTTCGTCAATAGCAACTAAGATTGCTGTATGTAGCCAGAGTCAAGGTATTTAGGAAATCAGCTGATAGCGCAGCTTGGCGTAAGCCATTGACAAAACCAAGATATATAAAGACTTTCCACTCTGTCACCTGTCACCTGTCACCTGTCACCTGCTATATATATGCTGCTTACCACTCCTTCACACACAAAACCTGCTCATCAGCAGTTACTAGGGGTGAGAGTTAAATCTAAAACTCTTGGAACTTTCCCTTTCAATACTATTATTATGTCGGCAAAGCTCAAATTTCTTTTAATTTTGATACTCAGCATCTTTGCCACTGCTGCTGGGGTTTATGTGATGCAGCGACAGCCTTCTGCTTTGATGACTGGAACTGCTAATGGACAACAGCAGCAGTTATATGTAGAACAAGATTCATCAGCATTGCTGACTTATCCTGAACGTTCTCATTATAAAACTATTCCTTTAGAAAGTATCAATTCTATTCTCCAAGGCAGTGACCCTGCTACTCTGGCTTTAAATATTCTAGATGATGTGAAATCTATAGAGGTCAAGCCGCAAGTAGAGGTAGCTTATCCCCAACCAAACCAAGCTTTAGTGACAATTACAAAACTCAATCCAGTAAAAAATAATTCAGTTAATTCAGTAAGTGCAATTAAATATCGAGTAGAGATGAGCCGCTTTGGGCGATCGCTCTTGGTTAGTTCACCCCCAGTCTGGGAAATTATCTGGGCTGGTTCTCAAGTAAAATGTTTATCTCAAAGTCCAACCCAGTATAATTTTAGCCAAAACTGCGATTAGTAGGTGACAGGTGACAGGTGACAGGTGACAGAAGGCAAATATTTCTCCCCATCTCCCCATCCCCCCATCTTACTGTTCCCTGTTCCCTGTTCCCTGTTCCCTGTTCCCTGTTCCCTGTTAATAACTAAACATCTCCGCGAATTTCCTCGACTACGCCATCTCTGAGTACAATTTCAACCTGCATTTTACTAATGAGGTTGTCTCCGGTTTCTATTTTGAAAAAGCCTTCCATTTGAAACTGGTTGACTTCTTGATCTAACTCCAGATACTGCACTTGCTGAAGGTTTTGTAGTAATTGGTTTTTTTGCTCTAGCAGTTCACTTTTCTTTTGATTAACCTGAAGTTGGATATTGTCAATTTGTTGTATGGTTTGGGGTCCTGGTGGTTGTAAACTCTGTTTTTGAATGGCGGTTATTGCTCTTTGTCCTTCAATATCTAGCTGTTGCAGTTGCTGATCTAGTTGGTTGATCTGCTCTTGCAGTTGCTGTTGTACTTCCTCTTTCCAAAGAGGAGTAACAATAGCTTTGACGTTAACGACACGCTTTAAAAGCAATTGAGGGTTGGATACATCCATAAAAATTTCACGTTCACTCTGATAGTTTGCAAGTGGAGTTATTTGGCAAACATTCCGTCAATAATATCTCGATATCGTTCCATGACAACGTGACGACGAATTTTTAAAGTTTGTGTCATCATGCCATTTTCAATGGAAAAAGGTTCGAGAATTAGTGTGAATGGTCCAATTCTGTCATCGGCTCTGTAACCTGGACGGTTTTTGACTTCCCGATTCAATTCCTGCCGATATAAATCCTGGATTATTTTACTCTCTAAGTCAATTTTTTGACTGGTCGAGCCAGTATGATCATCTTGGGTGCTTAATTTCAAATTCTGACTTTCTGCCCATTTTTCTAAGGCTTCCAGGTTGGGAACAATTAAAGCTCCTAGACTGCGCTCGTCTTGTCCTACGAGCATAATTTGATCAATATAGGGCGATCGCAAACAAGCATCTTCTATCGGTTGCGGTTCAATATTTTCCCCATTGGTCAAAACAATTGTATCTTTAGCCCTACCAGTCAGCACCAAATCATTGTGAGGTGTCACCCAGCCCAGATCACCGCTATCAAACCAACCTTCCGCATCTATGACTTTTTTTGTCGCTTCCGGATTTTTGTAATATCCTTGCATCACTTGTGGTCCTTTGAGCAACACCAAACCTCGTTTTCCTGCTGGTAGAGGCTGTCTTGTCTCTGGATCAACTATTTTAACTTCTGTTCCCGGTATTGGTTGCCCTGATGAACCCCGCAAATTTCGCCACGGACGACGGGCATTTGTCACTGGTGAGGTTTCTGTTAAACCATACCCTTGTAAAATCTCTACACCAATAATTTCAAAAAAGTTATCTATATGTCGGGGTAGCGCCCCACCACCACTAATGACTTGTTTTATTCTGCCCCCTGT
Organism: Sphaerospermopsis sp. LEGE 08334; assembly: GCF_015207205.1. Lineage (NCBI taxonomy): Bacteria > Bacillati > Cyanobacteriota > Cyanophyceae > Nostocales > Aphanizomenonaceae > Sphaerospermopsis > Sphaerospermopsis sp. LEGE 08334. The sequence goes on from NZ_JADEXH010000009.1 coordinate 111,292, forward strand.
GGCTTCTCGCACTTTAGCATAAACTAATTTTTCTCCCAGTGCTTGAAACGGTGACAAGGCTAATTTTACTATTTTCGCCCCTATTCGCTCCATATCTGAAGCATTAACATGATCTAAACTCAATCCCTGGGCAATGCGTCGCGCTGTGATATATTTCTGGCTCATGTCCAGTAAAAATTTAATCAGCTTTTGTTTATTGGCTGGTTGGCTGCGGAACTGCTTTTGTACTCCTTCATAAATTGATTCCCACAACCGAGGTACAGCAATCATGAAGTTAGGTTTAAATTCTTTCAGGTCTTCTTTAACTGAACGTAAGTTTGTATAAACTTGTGTACAACCTTGAGAAAGTAAAAAATATTCTCCACTGCGTTCATAACTATGCCATGTGGGTAAAATGCTCAGGACTATATCTCCTGGTTGTGGTTGAACTATAGTTCCCAATGTCTTGACTTGGTGCAGCAAATTTTTATGAGAAAGCATCACACCTTTAGGTTTGCCTGTAGTCCCAGAGGTATAAATTAAGGTTGCCAAGGTATCACCGCTGGGTTTATTTGCTACTAATGTTCGGTTGCTGCCCAGGTCTAACAACTGGGTAAAATTCACCACTTGATAATTTTCTGCTGTTGGTGGTGTTTCATCAGAAAGTAAGACTACGAATTTAATCGGTAAGTCTTGCAAACCTGTCTCTAATTTATTCAGTGTCTTGATATCTTCAACTACCAGCCCCGTACTACCACTATTGGCGATAATATATAGTAATTCTTCCCTTTCAGCTTGGGCGCTACGCACTGCGTTTACTGCTCCCGCAGTCATGATCCCTTGATCAGCAATAAACCAGCGCGGACTGTTATCTGCTATCAGGGAAATGCGTTCTCCAGTGCTAGATGTTTCGTCCTCACCCATATTCACCCCTAAAACCTGCAAACCCGCTGCAAATCGTTGAATTTGTAAGGATAGCTGAGAATAGGTAATCTTTACTTCGGGTTTTGCGTGGGGGTTATGCAAGGCAACAATGTTACCAAATTTCCTGGCAGCCAAAGTCCATATTTCTGGCAACGACTCAACATTTGTGTAATCTGCCAAACTTTGCAATGCTCGGTATTCTCGCTCAGTGACGTTGGATAAAAAAGAGGAATCAGGTTGTATTTTTGACATAGCACTTAGTTGTTTAGTAAATTTGTGATTTTTCTAATAACAGTATTTAATATCAGCTTTCCTGACTATGTATGACACTAGCACAACTTCAACATTTCTATTGACCAAACTTTATGCTAAACTAAATTTATATAGATTAAATGCAATGGTTCTTTCTTTGTATAGTTCCATGTATTTTACTGTGTCAGCTACCCAATGACCAAATAATTCATAGTTACTAATTCGTAATTCGTAATTCGTAATTATCTAAAACTTCATTACAGAAGTCGAAAAACGTAAGTATTCAGCAGTCAGTAATCATTAATCAGCTATTATCTGGGATTTATGAGCATTTTTAGCGAGGAATGAGGAATTGATTTGGTATCAGTCTCCCCTAAAAATCCTGGAAAATTAAACAGAAAAGCAGTTTTAACTGACTACTGACTGCTGACTGCTTACCGAAAAACCAGGTTGCTCTACAGTCTAGAGATGATGAATTATGAATTATTACTGCCTAATTTCTCAAGGAGGTGATTACCTATCGGTGTAGTTGAGGCATTATTAATTACTATCATCAATGCTTTTGCTTGTCTAGCTTTGCCCAAGTTTCTATCTATGCTGTCTTCTTGCAAAACTAAACTACCTAAACCTTCACTGATAGATTCTAGGTTGAATACAGCTAAAGTAGAAGTTACGAGTTTTCCCTATTGTACAGTTTACCATTTGACTGGTAGCCAATTTTGTAAATTTAGCCCTCAATTTTGTTCTCAGTGTTCTCCTGGTTGGGGAGAATAAATAGCTTATTTAGCTTATTTTGTTTGGGGAAAGGTTAAAGGTTTTTGCTTTTTCCTTTACCTCTTCCTCTGAATTTTAATTTTTTTAAATTTATAATTAGTTACAGCAGCAGTCAGGAGTCAGGAGTCAGGAGTAAAACTAGCTTAGTGTATAGGTTTCAATTTAGATTCTGTACCTAATGGATCTGCAATCTGCTGTATGTAAAGTATTTGATTTATTTATATACAACAAAAGAAATTCAAAATCGAATAATTGCCCTAATATCAAAGTTATAGTTCATACTAGATAATACCAGCAACCAAGTTTCACAAGGGAGAATGATCTATGAGTTTAATAGATGGCATACTTATAACTTTGTTAAATACGGTTGTCTGTTTGGTTTTACCTAAATTTTTATCTATAATTCTTCCTAACCAAAAGACGCAAATAAATCAGGAAGAAGAGAAGATGAATATTCCTCCATCAGCCACATCAGAACCTATTCCAGAAATTCCCAGTTTTTCGTTAAGATAGGCGACTGTGGATTAAATTAGTGGTGAAGATAAAAAACAGCATATTTTAACAGCATATTTTATCTGATTGAGTTACACCTGTGGCCAACAAGATTCCCATACCACAATATTTTCAAGATTCAATGTTGTACCTCATTTACCTGAAATACTGGGAGCATCCCAAATGTGTAAATTTATTTTGATCTAGGGAAATAAAATGCTACAAGACTTGATATGATTGAACCGCAAAGGACACAAAGATAAGAGATTGTGAGAGATTTTTTAGTGTTGCTGCATTCATTTTTTCAAAATTGGGATGCTCCCGAAATACTCTGTGAAATAGTAATTTCAGGAATAGGATGTTTCTTAGTCTGAATATACCTAGACTTCATCGAAAGATTTTAACTAAATCACCGCTATTTTTTATTTTCTTTGCGCCATCTAGCTCTAACTAAACGAATTTCATCAAAACTATAACTTTCTCCTAAATATTCCCTAATGGGAGTTAAAGAAATATCACCCAAAACATCTATAACTTGCCAAATTTTCTTTTGTCTATCAAAAGGTACTAATAAATTTAAATCTACAGGTTGATTTTTTTCAATTAAATCTGAGAGATGTCGGATAATTGTCGTAGTTCTCACATTACGCTTTTCGGCAATTTCTTGAATGCTAAAACCTTGTTGATATAACTCAAATGTAGTTGATTCCGTATCAGTTGGATAGTGATCAGTATTTTTGGGTGGGGGAAAACTTTGTTCTTGACAATGTGCTTGAATTACTGATAAAAACTTTTCCCCATATTGACTGACTTTATAACTCACCACACCATCCAAATTAGCAAATTCTTCTAAAGTTTTAGGTTTGACTTGTGCCATTAATTTTAAAGTCGAATCTTGAAAAATCATATAAGGTGGAAAACCCTGTTCATCGGCGATTTGTTTCCGCAAAGTTCGCAACCTGTTCATCAAAAGTTCTACATCTAAAGCTTTGCTATTAACATCTACTACATTTAATCTTTGAGAAACAGGAACAGCAATAGAAACTTGTCGTTGTTTTCGCATAACTTCCCAACTCAAAGCATTAAGTTTTAAAACCGAATAACCATCATTAGTTTGTTCTAATAAACCTTGATGTAAAAGGGATCTTCCTAACATTCGCCATTCATCAGCAGTTTTATCTTTACCAATACCATAGGTAGATAATTGCTCATGTTTATTCAGGGCAATTTTTTGAGTTTTTGCACCTCGTAACACATCAATAATATAACTCATGCCATATCTTTCCTTACATCTTGCTACACAAGATAAAAACTTCATTGCTTCAATAGTCCAATCTTGTACAGGTTTGGGATAACGACAATTATCACAATTTCCACAATTTCCGGGAAATCTTTCCCCAAAATAACCTAATTGAATAGTGCGTCTACAGTCTGTTCCTTCAGCATAATCTATCACTTGTCTGAGTTGTTGTTTAGCTATTAATTGTTCGTGAGGATCGGTTTTTTGGTTAATACTCCATTCAATAGTTTTTACATCACCAAAACTAAAAAATAAAGTACACCGTGAGGGTTCACTATCTCTTCCTGCACGTCCTGATTCTTGATAATAACTTTCTAAATTTCTCGGTAAATCTGAGTGAATTACAAACCGCACATCAGGTTTATTAATACCCATACCAAAAGCAATAGTCGCTACCATTACCCGCACATCATCCCGAATAAATTTAGTTTGATTTTTGCTTCTTTCATCATCAGTTAAACCTGCATGATATGGTAAAGCAGCAACTTTATCATTTTGTAATTTAACAGTTAGTTCATCAACTTTTTTTCGGGTTAAACAATAGATAATTCCTGAACCTTCATTTTCTCTGACTATTTCTAATATTTCCGCATAGGAACGACTGCTTTTAGGACGCACTTCATAATAAAGATTTTGGCGGTTAAAACTGGCAATATGAATACTAGGTTGCTTTAATCCTAATTGTTGAATAATATCTGCTCTGACTCTATCCGTAGCAGTGGCAGTTAAAGCCATAGTAGGAACATGGGCAAAGCGTTTTTTTAATAATATTAATTGCCGATATTCTGGGCGGAAATCATGACCCCATTCAGATACACAATGAGCTTCATCAATAATAAAGTTAGCCAGACCAATTTTTTCTTTAACCACCTCTAAAAGCGGTAAAAATCTTTCACTAACTAACCGTTCAGGAGCAACATATAATAATTTAACTTTACCAGTCATAATCGCTTCTTCACGGGAGCGAACTTGATAACTGTTAAGACTACTATTAATAAAAGTGGCGGCAATATTATTATTTTTCAGTGCTTCCACTTGGTCTTGCATTAATGCTATTAATGGTGATACAACCACTGTTAAACCTGGTTTTAAAAGTGCAGGTAATTGAAAACACAAAGATTTACCCCCACCAGTAGGCATAACTACCATTAAATCACGATTTTGCAGGGCATCTTCGATAACTTGTCTTTGTCCAGGGCGAAAATGGTCATAACCAAAGTAATTTTTTAAAGATTTTTCTAGTTGGGGATACTGAAGCATGGTAAATGTGTGTGCAGTTTGTTCACACAGGGATAAAGATATGAAAATTTTAACTTATATTGGTAAAGACATAACGGGGAATAGTGGCTATAATTATGGCTATAATTATAGACTAGGATTGTCTGAATCAGGATTTCCAGGATTTGAGGATTAACAGGATGAAGATGAAGATTTTATCAGTAATTACCAATTATAGGAAATAATTATGACTCAAGAACTGATAGATTTAAGACAAAGTATATTAGAAGGGCGTTATGATGACGCTTTGGAAATTCTTGATGATTTGGAGGAGATGAGTAAACAGACAACGTTGCGAAAAATAGAGGCTTTTTTAGTGAGGTTGGTTATTCATCTCATTAAAAATCAAATTGAACAGCGTTTAACTAATTCTTGGATTGCTTCAATTTCTGATTCTGTAATTCAAATTTCTAAATTGAATGTTAAAGATAATCAAAAATCATATTATATCAAAGCTGATGAATGGCGAGAATTATTAGCAGAAGCGTTAGAAATGGCAATTCGTCCAGCAAGTGCGGAGATTTTTGGCGGGACGTTAAAACCGAGTCAAGTTTCCCAAAGATTGAATCGAGAAGATTTGATTGATTTTGCTGAGAATATTTTACAGTTAATTTATCAATATCAGCCTAAAGAGTTGGCAAATATGATTGATGATTATTTGGCACAGTTGGCAGGTGGTGAGGATTGGTTTGAGTAATATAAATTGTGAAACTTTGAATTTTATGAGTTGATTAAAATATACGCATAAATAGAATACTTTTTAAACTTCTAAGTAAGCGAGTTGCCAAGAAAGGCTGATGCCAAGCCTGATAAAATTCGGGATAGGGCAGATTTTGAGCGCATTGCCAGATGAATTCATACATTGAATTATATCGTTTGTCAATTTTCCCTAAGCTTTCAGCAGCATACCTACGGGTATCCTGATCCTGTGATGTATCCAGAAGTTGTACCAAAGCAGCGATCGCTTTTATCCGTTCCGTTTCTTGTAATGCTACTTTGGCTTGCTCTCTCATCAAACTATTATATAATTCCCAATCAACAATCTGTTTGACTATTGGATCTGCTTGTTCACAGTCTTTAAACTCAGCAATTGCCGCAGCAGCTAAAAAATAGGCTCGATAACCATAAAAACTTTTACCTTTATATTTCACACAGCCATCTTGAAAATTTATCAGTGCTTGAATAAATGCCTCTTTTTGAGCTTTAGGCAAATCTTTACGCCCAAACCACAATAATATAGTTTGTTTCCATTGTGGTGTAAATATGCGATATTGTTTGTTTTCTATGGGTTTATTTTTATGATGTCTAGGTAAGAAAAAATCCCAATCATCAATTGCTGTGGCTGCAAAATATTCTTGAAATGAGGCATGAAAAAAAGCATAAACAGGTTTTCTCTCTGTATCTATCCCTACCTGATTAAGCCAACCCAATTTTAGTTACCTGCAATACTTTATAGGAATGTCAGCCTATAGTAATCAAACACCATTTGACCCATCAATGCTAGTTCATTTTCGAGAAAGAATAGATATGAACCTAGTCAACAGATTAAATCAAAAAATAGTCAAAAAGGTATTAGAAAATGGCTCTCCTAGACTAGATATGAAAACTTAATACTAATACTTGCTATGAAAAACGGAGTATAGAAGACAGAATTGTCAGTTTAAGTCAACCGCATATTCGTCCGATAGTCCGTGGTAAAGCCGCTAAAAACACGGAATTTGGGGCAAAGTTTTCAGCTAGTTATTTCAAGGGCTATGTATTTTTGGACAATATTAGTTGGGATAATTTTAATGAATCAGGAGACTTAAAATCACAGGTGGAAGCTTATAAAAATTTCACTGGATATTATCCTGAATCTGTTCATGTTGATAAAATTTATCGCAACAGGGAAAATAGAGACTGGTGTAAAGAAAGAGGAATTAGAATTAGTAGACCACCACTAGGTAGACCACCTAAAAATGTCAGCAAAGAAACAAAGAAACAAAGAAACAAGCTATTGATGATGAAAGGATTCGTAATTCTATTGAAGGGAAGTTTGGACAAGGAAAAAGAAGATTTAGCCTGGGTAGAGTCATGGCTAAATTGCCTCATACTTCTTTAACTTGTATTGCTATTTCCTTTTTGGTTATGAACCTTTCTACCCTGTTATCAAGGCTTTTTTGGGGATTTTTTTGTCAATTTTTCAGAATTACGTCTTTTTTCCCTTGGTTCATTAGTGAAATTGATGGTTTGGTGAGGTTTAGACAACAAAAACTTATCTTTATTTCTGCTTGACTACCCACTCAATTTTCCTCAAGGTTTTTTTCGACTTTTTCAGCAAACCCTAATTAATGAATCACGACGATAAAGACGGAGAAAAGGATTAATTCCTCTCACTGTACTTTCAGCAACCGGAATATGAGAAAATCCCATTAAGTCCATTATTTTGCGAGTTGCACTGACAGCAGATTGAATATAACAGTCTGCGGGAGTGACGACTATTCCCAACAGTTCAATATGTTCCATCGTCAACAATAACATGGTGGCTAAATAATCATCTACACCACCATCATGATCCATTAATACCAGTTGTTTTTTCATATTAGGAGTTAATCAAATGAACGAATTTATGCAAGCTGCAATTAGCGAAGCAAAACAAGGCAGAAATGAGGGCGGAATCCCCATTGGGTCTGTTTTGGTCAAAGATGGGAAAATCCTTGGTAGAGGTCATAATAAACGAGTCCAAGATGGTGATCCTGTCACCCATGCGGAAATTGATTGTTTAAGAAATGCAGGGAGAATTGGTAATTATAAAGGTACAACTTTATATTCTACATTAATGCCATGTTATTTGTGTGCCGGTGCTGTAGTGCAATTTGGGATTAAAAAAGTAATTGCAGGAGAGTCGAGAACTTTTCCTGGTGCAAAAGAATTTATGGTTTCTCATGGTGTGGAAGTTATAGATTTAAACCTCGATGAATGTGAACAAATGATGAGTCAATTTATAGCAGAAAAACCTGAATTATGGAATGAAGATATAGGAGTTTAAAGGAGTCAGGAGTCAAAATTTTGGATTTCCCTCGTTCCCAGTCTCTGACTCTAATTTGACTAAAGGCAAAGCCTTTAATAATTCATTCCCATACAGAGTATGGGAACGAGTAAAACGAGTAAATTACGAATTACAAATTACGAATTTATCCAAAGTAATTCTATCAGGAAAAGAACTTTGCGCCCCTAATTTTGTGGTTGCTAAAGCTCCTGCTGCTGCACCCCAAACTACAGCTTCTCTTAATGTTTTTCCCTCAAATAATGCTGCTGCTAAACCACCATTAAAAGCATCACCAGCCGCAACGGTATCTACTGCATTAACTGAAAATGCTGGAATATAAAAACTCTCTTCTTTAGTTGCACAGAAAACACCTTTTGCACCTAATTTAATGATTGCACATTTTACACCTTTTTGCAATAAAATATTAGCGGCTTTTGCTGCTGTTTCTGGTCTGTTTACAGTAAAACCTAGTAATTGACTGGCTTCAATTTCATTGGGTGTAATAATATCAATTAATGGGTAAATTTCATCTGGTAAATTATTTGGTGCTGGTGCAGGATCGAGAATAACTTTTATATTTGCTTCTTTGGCTTTTTGGGCTGCTAAAATTACTATTTTTAAAGGAATTTCTAGTTGTAAAAGTAGGAATTTTGCATCTATGAATAAATTAGATAATCTATTGATATCATCTTGATTAACTTTACCATTTGCACCGGGAATAACTATGATATTATTTTCCCCTTGCTGATCTACAATAATAACTGCAACCCCAGAACTGACGGTTTCATCAATTAAGATATTTTCAGTTTTAACACCACAATTTTGCAAATTTTTAATGAGTTCTGCACCAAAATCATCAGCACCTACACGCCCGATCATTTGCGTGGGTATTCCTAATTTTGCTAATGCAACTGCTTGGTTTGCACCTTTACCTCCAGGGGTGGTAAAACAGCTTTCTCCTAGCAATGTTTCCCCAGGAATAGGTAAGCGGGGTGTGGTTGCTACTAGGTCTATATTTATGCTGCCAAAAACAATAATTTTCATAGTCAGGAGTTATTAAATACAGCATATTTAAGATTTTAAGGGCGGGCAGGATGCCCACCACACAAAATGGAAAATGTTGGAATTTGTAATCTTTTAATGTGTAATCAGAACTAAAATATTAAGCACGCCATCGCAATAATACACTTTTTACAGGATTGATAAAGTCTCGTTTTTCAGATGTTGCACGGGCAAATTCTCGTTTTAATTGATAATACCATTGTGCTTGCATATCTGAATCTTTAATCAGTCGCAATACAGGATTGTATTTGAGTCCAATTTGCTGTTTTTCTACTACTGTACGGTCTTGATCTAAAAATTTTCTGGCTAAAATATGAATCAAAGGAGTGAATATTCTTAACCATTTTGGTATACCATAAAGGATAAAATTTACTTCTGTTTCGGTTTCAGAAATTGGTGTAACTGCGGTTAAATTACAAACTCGATGTTTGCCAAATGTAATTTCTTCTATTCTCACTCCTGGTAAACGAAAAGAAATTTCTACTTCGGGTATTCCTCCACCAACTAACCAATATAATCGGCTCATATTTTCCATGTTATCAGAGTTATCAGATAATTGATGTCGTCTGACTGTAAACCCATAATGTGAAGGATCAAATTGTTTGACTTCTTCATGTAGTTCTCCGCTTCTCCACCACCAAACTCGATGTACATAGGGAGAATGTGCAGGGTCCATTAAACCTGTCACCGCATGATCTACAAAGCAAGGAAACCGCATTACTTCTACTAAATGAGGTTGTTGTTCAGGAAAACCCGGAACGATGGGAACATCTTTTTGATCAGCATGAGATTGAGATTTTTCGCTGTCGGCTATGTAGATCCAAATGTTACCTTGAGTCTCATAAATAGGATATGATTGCACATCAAAACGACTCAAATCTATGTTTTGTTCTGGTAATAATGATGGAATTTCTACACATTTTCCCCCAGGGTTGAAGCGCCAACCATGATAACAACATTCTACTTCTTGACCATTGAATCTACCACAACTTAAAGGTACTGCACGATGAGGACAAATATCACGCACTGCAAAAACTTGACCTTCTTTATTTCTCATCAGCAGTACGGGTTCTCCCAAAAAAATCCGGGATACCATTTTACCTGGTTTGAGAAGATGACTAGGTAATGCGTAGTACCAAAGATTACGTAATAAGATGTGATTGTTATCTATCATGTATGGCTAAGATATGACTAGGGAAAATATACAAAAATAATCATAGACAACAAGTGTCATTTTAAACAGCTTTATTTTTGTTGATTGCTATTCGTAGGTTGGGATTCGCGTTAGTGCTACAAAGCGATGGAATTTAGACACAAAGCAGTTTAAGGTAGGGTAAACCAACGTTGACAAACCTTAGTTTTGTTGCGCCATCGCTGAACGCAACCTAAATTACAAATTATTTTCTATTCTACATTTACCCAAAAGTCTGCGGTCTTAATTTTACCATTGCGGTCAAATTGCATCCACATTTTATAAGTTCCTGACTGGGGAAATTTGGTATGAAATTTCACTTGTCCATCAGGAGTATTTTTCATGGCATGGGCGTGAAGATAGTCAGATTTTGAAAGAGTTGATGAACTTTTAATAATTACTAAATGTCCTTTTTCTCCTAAGTATGGTTTCAGTTCTTTGACTGGTTGATTATTTTTATCTTTGATATCAAATGTTAAACTTACTTCTTCACCTGCTTTGATTTTTTCTTGAGAAATATTCAGGTTTACTTTTGTATCGGATATAGTTTTAGTTTTTTTATATTTAGCTAAACTTTTGGGAAGGGGAACTGTACCCGGAATAGTGATATTTGTGGATGATATAGACTCTGCTTGTCCTGCTGGTTTATAATCACTAAAAAGTGTGTATTCTCCTGGGTTGGGAAAATTGACGCTGACTTGAAAACTACCATTTTCTTTATATTCAGGGTGCAAATGATCAAAATGTTCTAAGTCATTGCTGACAACTATTAAGTGCATGAGTTTTTCTTGGAAAACATCAAATTTATTGACTGATTTTCCTGTTTCATCCTGAATATCAATAGCTAGGTTAATCGGTTGGTTAGTTGTTAAATTTTTGGGTATTGTTAATTTCGCCTCGGTTGTGATAGCTGTTTTGAGTTTTTCTTCATGCTGTGAGTGATCCATTGTCTGCTTTTCTGAATGTGCTTGATGTTCACTCACGGGTTTTGATTCTTGTTTTTTGGTTTGAGGAGTAGTTTCACTATTAGAAATCTTTGCTTCACCAGATTTAATTATTGATGAACAACCAGACGATAATAATAATGTTGTAGCTACGACAAATCCTACTAAAATACGTTGCATCTTGATATATTTCCTGAATGAGAATCTAGGGTTTAAATGAAAATCTACTTTTGACTTTTTCACCTTTAATATCAGAAAAGATAACTACCTGATATTTACCTGCGGCTGTTTGAAGTAACTTAGGCTAATCTAATTGACTTCATGAATTTAACTTCTTTACTCACTGTAACATCAACCATTGACTATTTTTACACACAAAATAGAAAATAATAGAAAAATATTTTCTCTCAACCTAAAGTTATAATTAATACACTATTAGTCAGAAGTGAACGCCATTATTATGCTAATTGATGTGTAACATTTTTGGCAATTTCTTTAATAAACGGGACTTACGAAAAACAGAATGAAAGTAGGGGTAATTCATGAATTAACCCTAGTAAAGACACTTTTTGCTGAGAGTCTCAGTGAACATCAATTTTTTTAGTAATTAATCAGTGATGAAATTGTTTAAAAAGCTAAAAATTTTGATTTTAATCTATCTTTTGATAGTAGATTAATTAACTTTAATAAACATTGTAATTCCATATCATATATCTAATTATTTGGACACATCCTACAGGAAGATGACTATAAATAGGAGTAGAATTAAATTAATCTTGGTGTGTCGAATAACTGCTTTCTATGGAGGTTTAGCCGAGCTAAACCTTTTTTTTTATGATGAGACAAATTAGCAAAGAATATTAATTTTCTCAAAAATCATCTTTCCTAGAGACTGATTAATTTACCCCATAAAGTATCTATAGAAATATAATCTACTTCTACTCAAGGCTTGTTCTGTGATCAAGCCTTTCTTTTTTAGTCATCATTCTTGACATTGACACTTTCGATTATTCTCAATTATTGTAGGTTGAATAATGTCAACTCTAGGAAGAAAGAATAATTTTTTGACAGGTATATTGAATTCAGCTAGTAACAGGTAAACTCATATTTGTACACATCCTCTAGGTAGATGATATAAAATCTAAGTAAGCTTAAATTAACTAGATATGGTAAACACTTGGTATATATCTGGGCTTGGCGAAAAACCAAGCCTTTTTTGTGGTAGATAAATAGCAACGCTTGGATTTTCCCACAACTATTCCCACAAGTAAATTATTACTCACACACAATATAAAAATCTATTTTAATTACCCTTTAGGTAGTAGAAATAGCGATTTATAGAGAGTATTATTTTTTCTATTAATGCCTGAAAAACGTGTATTTACCCTGGATAATATTCTAGGGTATTTTTTTATGCAGATTGATGTTTAGTTGTGACTGGTATCTAATAGCAGTTTTTATCAATTTTGTACTCATCTGATAGAGAGATGAATTAGAATAAAAGAGAGTTTAAATTAACTATATATGGTAAACACCTGGTATATACAAAGGCTTGGCTTGAGTCCAAGCCTTTTTCATTCTTTAGATAGATACTTAAAGAATTTAATACTGCTAAATAAAACCATATTGAAGATTTTAACCAAGTAATGCTCTATCAGTTTTTGGAATATTTGGACACATCCTCTAGGAAGATGATCTGTAAGCAGACAAGAACTAAATTAATTTAGTACGTTGTTAAGCACAGCAATTTTTGAGGTTTGGTTCACAGCCAAACCTTTTTCTTTAAGTGTTGTAATTTTATTTTTCTGTGATTTTCATGGTCTATTCTGGTACAATAACAATGTCCTCTTAACAGTGTTTTATCTGTTGCTATATATCCAGAAAATAAGCTATGAGTAATCACATCCCAGACTACAATCCTAGTAGCATAGCAGAAATTAATGGTAATTTCTTAGGTTTACCTTATGATTATAACACTGCTAATTTAATTATTTTTGCCGTTCCTTGGGAAGTCACGGTTTCTTATGGTGCGGGAACAGCGAATGCACCACAGCGAATTTTAGATGCTTCCTATCAAATAGATTTGTTTGATTTTGATCATCCTGATGGTTGGAAACAAGGAATTTATTTAGTTGAAATTTCTCAAGATATTCTAGATAAAAATAACTATTATCGTCAACAAGCTGCTAAAATAATTGCCAGACAAGCTCAGGGTAAAGCATTAACAGAAGCACCAGATTTAAAACCTATACTCACAGAAATTAATCAAGCGGGTGCAGACATAAATCAATGGTTGTTTAACAAATGTCAGCAAGCAATAAATTTAGGTAAAAAAGTGGCTGTTATTGGTGGTGATCACAGTTCACCTTTGGGTTATTTCCAAGCTTTAGCAAATCAATATCCTGATTTTGGAATTTTACATATTGATGCACACGCAGATTTAAGAGACGCTTATGAAGGGTTTGAATTTTCCCATGCGTCAATTATGTTTAATGCGTTGAAAATTCCGCAAATTTCTAAGTTAGTGCAGGTGGGTTTACGGGATATTTGTATTGACGAAGTGGAAATAATTAACGGTTCAAATAATCGGGTTGTTGCTTATTATGATTCAGCGATAAAACAACAACAATATGCGGGTAAAACTTGGATTGATTTATGTCAGGAAATAGTAGGGAACTTACCTGAGAATGTGTATATTAGTTTTGATGTTGATGGGTTAGATCCTAAACTCTGTCCAAATACAGGAACACCTGTTCCTGGGGGGTTAGAATTAGAGCAAGTTTATTGTTTATTTAGGGAAGTTGTGAAGAGTGGGAGAAAAATTATTGGGTTTGATGTGAATGAAGTTGGTGATGCAGAATGGGATGGAAATGTAGGTGCGCGGATAGTTTATAAGTTGGCGAATTTATTGGATTTGTCGCAGAAATAAAAACCAGTAAAGAGGGGGGTGTTATAGAATAAAACAAAGCATATTAACTAAGACTATGAAGACACTGTTCATATTATACCAAATTAGATGAGCTTACCCTGACTATATCATCAGATATGATGATGTGATGTTAGAGCTATAGAAATAAAAATTTACAACTAATACTGACGGTGTAAAGATGTATATTGTTACCCTGTCGTCTTTCAATTATCAGTATTTATCAATTATTTTTAACCACAAAATTAAGAGGTAAAGATCATCAATAAATCCTTACCCCTTAATATTATTAATTCATCCCCAAAACCTAAGCTCCTACAGCCTCCTTAGCTGCATATAAAACTTCAGCCGAAATATCTTTAACCCCGCGTTCACGGGCAAACTTTTCTGTATTTCGCTTCACTTTCCCCCGCACAAAACCAGGAATTTTATTCAATTCTGCTAAACCATCTTTTGTCCAATGCAAATCAGATTCCGCAGAAATTCCTTTAGTAATTACCTCTTTTGTATCGTGTCCACCAAAGATTTCTAACAGGTGATCTTCCATTCCCAAAGTGAAGGAATTGTAGATTAAATCGGTGATTTGATTTGTACCTTCATAACCCATAAATGGTTTATAACCAATGGGGAAATTTTGCACATGAATAGGTGCTGCAATGACTCCGCAGGGAATATCTAAACGTTTACCTACATGACGTTCCATTTGTGTACCAAAAATTGCTGCTGGTTCAACACGGGCGATCGCATCACCAATTTCTCCATGATCTTCTGTAATTAAAACCTCATCGCAATATTCGCTCACCTGTTCTCTAAACCAGTCAGCATCATATTTACAATAAGTACCCGCCCAAACTACCTTAATTCCCATTTCTCTTGATAAAATTTTAGTAATAGCCGCAGCATGGGTACTATCACCAAAAACCACCGCTTTTTTACCTGTTAAATTTTGACAGTCAATAGAACGAGAAAACCAAGCAGCTTGAGAAACATATAAAGTTTGTTCGTTGATAAATTCCTCATAATCAACATTCGCACCTTGTTGATTAATTACTTGTTGAATTTTGCGGATACATCTAGCAGTTTCCACCACTCCCATCGGGGTAATATCTACAAAAGGTGTACCGAATTGTTCTTGTAAATAATTAGCAGTTAATAACCCCAATTCCCGATAAGGAACTAAATTAAACCACGCTTTTGGTAAATTTTTCAATTCATGAACTGAAGCACCTTCAGGAATGACAGCATTAACTTCAATTCCTAAATCTGCCATTAATTTTTTCAGTTCCGTGCAATCATGATTATTATGAAAACCCAAAGTAGAAATACCAATTATATTTACTGAAGGATTTTCAGTTTTTGAAGTTGGTAATTCGTCTTTTTTCCGCGCTTTTTCTATGTAATATTTGACAATTTGATGTAAAGTTCTGTCTGCTGCTTGCAGTTCATTCACACGATAATGATTAACATCTGCTAACAACACATCACCTTTTGCATCCATTTGCGCCCGATCTACAAAGTTTTGTAAATCTTCTTGTAAAATACTTGATGTACAAGTAGGAGTTAAAACAATTAAATCTGGGTGTTCTTCTGCATCCTTGCGGGTGATATTTTCTACTACCTTTTCTTGAGAACCACGCGCTAAAACATGACGATCTACAATACTCGCTGTAACTGGTGTAAAATCACGTTCTCTGGATAACATCGAACGCATGACGTTAAAATAGTCATCTCCTAAAGGAGCGTGCATAATAGCGTGAACATTTTTAAAGGAACTAGCAACCCGTAAAGTACCAATGTGAGCAGGTCCAGCATACATCCAGTAAGCTAATTTCATTCGGTCTTCTCCTGTGATAGTTTTAATAACTATGAGTTTTCGCCTATTAAATTGGATTGTCGCAAAAGTTTTGACTATCAACAAATAAGGTTTTTTAAGTAAGTGAAGTTAGCTTCTCGGTGTTAGCAAATCTTAGCATTACTCAAAGGTAGTCATAGATAGGATTTTGGGGGTTAAGGGCTAAAATATTTCCATAGTTTAAGTAAATAAATCTTAATATTTTGATAAATATTTTGATAAATATTTTTATCAGTTTTTAGAGATATGTAAAGTGTTTTTTTGTTATCATGTATTCATGGTGTAATTATCCAGTAAAAAATAATGGTTAAACTACCCTTTCCTTCTACTCTTATTTTTCCTTTAACTAACGGTGATAAACTTAATCGTTATGAATTTGAGCGTCGTTATGATAGTACAACTAATGTTAAAAAAGCTGAACTAATCGAAGGAATTGTTTATATTATGCCTGCTGCTTTACGTTTCCGAAGTCATGGTCAACCTCATGCTCGCATCTTAACATGGCTTGGCAATTATGAAGTTTTAACTCCTGGTGTAGAGTTAGCAGTTGAACCTACAGTACGTTTAGACTTCGATAACGAACCTCAACCGGATGCAGTTTTGATTATTACACCAGAAGCAGGTGGACAAACTAAAATTAGTGAAGATGATTATATTGAAGGTGCGCCAGAATTAGTAGTAGAAATTGCTGCTAGTAGTGCAGCTATTGATTTACATGGTAAAAAACAAGCGTATCGTCGTAATGGTGTGAAAGAGTATATTGTTTGGCAAGTTTTAGAACAAAAATTAACTTGGTTTTATTTAGAAAAAGGTGAATATTTAGAATTAGTTGCTGATGAAAATGGTATTTTAAAAAGTCGTGTATTTCCAGGTTTATGGTTAGCAGTAAATGAATTATTAACAGGTAAGATGTCTGATGTTTTGCAGGTTTTACAAGCTGGTTTACAGTCTAGAGAACACAAATAAATTTCGCAACTTTCCCAAGATTCAAAGGTCTAATTTGTTAGATCCTCAACTTTTTGAAGAAGTCAAGGATCTGAAAAAATTACTTAATTACTTGACTTGCGGAAAATTTCCACTTTTTCTAACACGACATCTTGATTAGGGCGATCGCGTGTTGTACGTACATCAGCAATTTTATTCACTACATCCATACCAGTGACTACGTGACCAAAAACACTGTGTCTTTTGTCAAGATGAGGCGTTGGACCTTCTGTAATAAACCATTGAGAACCATTAGTTCCAGGTCCTGCATTAGCCATTGACAAAATACCTGGTTCATCATGCTTCAATTCAGGATGAAACTCATCCTCAAATCTATATCCGGGTCCACCAGTACCCCAACGATGAGACATATCAGGATAACGACTTAAAGGATCACCGCATTGAATCATAAAACCGGGGATGACACGGTGAAAGCGAACGCCATCATAAGCGGGAGTACCAAGCATAGATGCACCGGTTTTAGGATCTTTCCAGTCAATGTTTCCGGTAGCTAAACCGACAAAATTTTTAACAGTATTGGGGGTTTTATCTTCTTCCAATTTAACCACAATTTCACCCAAGGAAGTGGTTAAGCGGGCGTGAAGTTGTCCATCACCGGGAATATTAATCTCTGGAAAGTTCATCAGTTATTAGATAACCTATTTTCAAAACTGCGCGTGTTTTATATATACTAGGCTAATTAACACTCACATTGCAAGTTTACAGATCAAAAAATTTCTCTAGCGATTTGTCTATTAGACATCGACCGAATTTAAATATGTGTAGCCTGAAACCCTTTTAGGGACAATTCATGAATTGTCCCTACATTCATTTTCATCAAATGTCTATTGAGGCAGAACCTCATATATTTCATTACCTGTCAGAGACAGGTAACGAGAAAAACGAGAAAATAGATCGAGAGGAAATGATTTATTCACCTAAATTAATCGCTGGATTTCTCTGAAAAAATCCCCTTGGCATCAGTTTAAAACTTACTTGATGTCGTGGCATTACAGGCCAATCTTCTGGACGGGGAACATGAGTCATACCCATTGTGTACCACACAACAATATCTTCATTTTCTAAAGATTCATTATCAGCAATATATTGCGGTAAACCTTTTCCGAGTGATGTTTGATTTGGATAATCACCACCTGCATACATTTCACCGGATTTATATTTTGTCACCCAAAAATGATGAGTTGCAAAACCAGCTTTTTCTCTTATCTTTGCACCTTCTACCGCATACAAAATTGTATTCGCTCCTGGCGTTAAAATATATGCAGGTGCAACCCCTAAATGATTCTTTTTATCTGCACTGGTAATCATCCATTCTCGACTGTGTTTAATATCTGCATCACGGACTGCTTCTTTTTCCGTTTTCAATAATGTATCTTCAACTGTGATGGCATTTCCTACAGGATTTTTTTCACTGATGGGTAAATTATTAACGTTCATTTCCATAACATTATTATTTTGTCCATCAACATCTAAATCTAAGCGATAATTAAAAAAGTGCTGATGATTGACACCAAAGATATTTTTAGCTAATAATCTTCCCAAAGAATTGCTAGATTGTTTTTCGTCAGATGTGCCTTGATCTAACACAATTCCCGATAATTCATTTTCTATTTCTAAAGTTCCATCTTGATGAAATATCCAATTTAAAGTATAATCATAGTTGTCAACTGTTGTAATCATTTTCATCACTAATTCACGATTACGACGAAAATAATTTTTTTGAGTGTTAAAATCAAAATGTTTCCAAAGTACGCCGTTATCTCTCTCATAAATTCCTATGACTCCAGGCATAGTATAAGGTTCACCTTCACCATTAGCAAAGGTGGCATTTAATAAAACTCCATTTTCAGGAATTTCTTGACCTAATTTTAGTTGATTTGCTAATAAACCAATATTGTATTCTCCCACATCAAAGGCGTTACGAAATGACCAATTTGGATTAGGATCACCATAAGGAACTGCCATTTCTGAAAGACTTCCACGATATAAAACAGGTCTGATTTTTTCGCCATCGTTATATTTAACAAGATATAAAACCAAGCCTTCACGGGGGTGCATTAAATAACGAAATTGCCAACCTTGCCAAGTAATTTCATTACCTTGAATTTTGAAGGTTGTACCTTCTGGTTGAATGATTTTTAAAGGTTTAGGTGGTGGTGTTAATTTATTGAAAGTTTTAATATCATAGTCCCAATTTTCTTGGGAAATAGGAACTACACCATGATCAACAAAACTAGCAACTTCTTCTTTATTTAAATCAACAGTGACTAAAACTCCTTCGATGGGACGAGAATAATAATTCCAATGTTTACCTTGATAATAGGATAAGGCACGACAAATTCGATTACCATTTTTTGCTTCTTCTTGACTTAGTATTCCTGCTCCCCAACAACTTATTTGTACTTGATTAAAATCTTTAATTCCCCGTTTTCTCATTGCTTGTTGCCAGAGTGGATCAGATTTAACAATTTCTCTGGCTATTTCATAATCTGCTGGTAAAATAGCAGGTTGAACATGAGGTATTTCTTGCCAGTTAGTTAAGGTTTTGGTTGTTAAATCCACTGTTGCTGTAAAAGTTTTATTGTGTTCCCGTTCATAAACTTGCAAAAAAACATGGCGAGGAAATTTTTGCCCAGTTTGAAAATTAAAAACTTGGTTTTTATCTGGTTCTTGTAATGTAATCATGGGAAAAAATGCTGTTTCGCTTAATCGTTTTTCCCGTTTTAATACTTCTACTGCGGTGGTAATTTCTGTTTCTGTTAATGGGTTGAGAGGATGGTTAATAAATGATTTTTGATTTAATTCTTGAGCAAATGTAATATGAGAAAATAACAAATTTGTCAAAATTAAGATGCTGAGGGCGATCGCCAATTTTAAAATCCTTTGGTAGTAGGTATAATTGGTTTCTGTAAATAGCCGAAAATGATGGAGATTGAAAAACATACTGTTTGATAAATAAGTAGAGTTAGTGAATATCTATTGATTTCAAAACTCTTACTGAAAAACAGTGTAATTAATATTAAAAAGCAATAAAAAAATAATAAATAGTAAGGGTTTAGCATTGCTCAACCCCTACAGAAATCTATTACCAGTCACCTGTCACCTGCCATACATTATGCAGAAACTAATCTCCGCAAAGATTCAGCACGACGTTTAGCTATGGCGTTATTGGGTGCAATTTTTAGTGCGGTTTCATACATTTCCAATGCTGGAGCCATTAATTTTTTCTTTTCGTAAGCGTGTCCAAGATTATTTAAGGCTGTTACATAATCAGGTTTCAATTTCAGAGCTTCTTTATACTGCCGAATTGCTAAGTCATATTGTTCTTGGGAAAAATAAACATATCCCAAACCATTGTAAACTGGGGCTATATCTTCTTCTCCCTCTTCTTCGGCTGCTTTGATAGCTTTTTGAAATAGGGGTATAGCCTGGGTAAAAACTTTTTTTTCAGAATAAATACTGGCTAATTCGTAATATTCTTGAGCAGTACCTTTTTCTTTTGTCAACTTGCTTTTTAACCGGGAAAGTGAACTTTCTAGTTTGCGAGTTTTGAAAATCTGACGAAAAACAGTCACACCCGCAAATAGGAGCAACCCGACGAAGACTGAAAGATAAACTATTGCTAAATTTTTATCCATTGGCTACAAATACAAATATTAAATGTGATTCTTGTATCTATGATCAATTTTATGGTAAAGTGGGAAAATAAATAAATTAAGAATTAACAATAAAAATTTCTCAATTATCAATTATCAATTATCAATTATTCTAGTCCCCAATAGTTTGTGCGTTGTTTGAGCCAACCTGTGGTTGTGTAACGAGCGATCGCTTCATTTACTCTTCGCCTTAATTGATCATACTGCAATCCTTTGGGCATGACTACAGATAATGGTTCTGTTGATAGTTTGGTTGGCAATATTTGATATTGGGGATATTCTTGCACCCAACCGCTTAAAACGCTGACATCAGCCCCAAAAGCATCCACTTTACCGCTTTCTATCTGCTCTCTTCCCTGAGCGTAGGAATTAACACCGACTAATTCAGCATTAGGTATAAAGTATTTTATGTATGAGATAGTGCTGGAGTGATTGAGAACACCAATTTTACGTTTTCCTAAGTCTTGCAGTTTCTTGATAGCGGTATTTTTTGTAACTATTGCTGCCCCATCATAATAGTAAGGAACACTGAAGCTGACTATGCGGGAGCGTGATTCAGTGGCGGTAACTCTGGCGATCGCCATATCCACTTGATGATTAAAAACAGCAGGTAAGCGATCGCTATTAGCTACAGGTTGCAATTTCACCGCATCCGGTTTACCTAACAAATCATTAGCCAAACGCTTGGCTAAATCAATTTCTAACCCTTGTAAATTGCCATTTTCGTCCCTAAATCCCAAAGGACGGATGTTATCCTTAACCGCCACAGTTAAATAGCCCCGTTGCTGAATTTCTGCCATAGTCGCCGCAGAAGCAACCAAATCTATCTCCCCATAGAACAGGCAACAAACGATAATCAAGGTAGCGGATAATACCAGATGTAACTGATTCATAATTAACCTTCGTTTTCCTACGAGACGCTGCGTCTAAGCGATACGCTCCCATTAAAAATTCAAACTGTCAAATTCAAAATTTGAATTTTTAATTTTTAATTTTTAATTTTTAATTTTCCGAAGGAGCTATCTGTTACATCCGTTATTCATCCGTTGCCACCTTTATGCTTTGACAGAGTTTGCCAGTTCAGCCACTTTAGCGAAGCTTGCAGGATCAAGAACTGCCAACTGTGCCAACATTTTACGGTTTAGATCAACATTAGCTTTTTTCAGATTGCCAATTAATTGGCTATAGCTCAAACCATGTTGTCTAGAAGCCGCATTAATACGGGTGATCCACAGACGACGAAAATCGCGCTTTTTCTTTTTGCGATCGCGGTATGCACTGCGAAGCGCCTTCATCACCTGTTGGTTAGCGGTTCTAAACAGAGTAGAGTGAGAACCACGAAAACCCTTAGCTAATTTGAGAATTTTATTGCGGCGTTTACGAGCTACATTACCGCGTTTTACACGAGTCATTTTTTACAGTACCTGAAGGATTTACAAATATGGAAGCATTAAACGCACGTTTTCTTCGTCGCGTTCATGGACAACTGCCATTTTAGACAAATTGTTCTTTTTGCTAGAGGACTTATGCTCTAACAAGTGATTTTTGAAAGGTTTACGACGCACGATTTTACCGCTGCCAGTGGCGCGGAATCTTTTCGCTGCTGCCTTGCGAGTCTTGAGTTTAGGCATGGGATGGCTTTGAATCGACACAATCCCTCATTATATACTAAGAGGAATCAGATTAACCAACATTTTCCAGGAATTTGGGTTTAGGGAGATGGGGAGCAGGGAGCAGGGGATTAGTAGGAAATTATTTGTATTTTCCCAATCACCAATCACCAATCACCAATTACCAATCACCTCATCTTCTTAAAGTAGCTGCCACCTTGGGATCTAAAACAATGCGTGAACCTGTACGATCTACATGATAAGTCCAAAATTGATTGTTCACTTTGAGAACCACTTCCCAACCCTCAATAGGATCATATTGCTGAGTACAGATTTCACCAAAATTAAACACACAGGAATTACTAAAAGTTTTTTGCACAGTACGGGTAATTGTGATACCTGTAGTTTGTAAACGAGAACGTTGATAAGCATCATTCAAAACTTTCTCGGCAATTTTTTCTGGTAATTTATAACCCTCATTAGCTTTAATTTTCGGATCAATTACAACTTGCGAACCAGACTTATTTACATGATAAATCCAAGATTGCTCTTTTACCTTCACCACTACAACCCAACCTTCTACAGGTTGATAAATTTCAGCACAAACTTCACCAAAATTGAACACACAGGAATTACTAAATATTTTAGATGTGGAACTAGAAATTCTCAGAGCATTTCTTTTTACACCAGAACGATTAGCAACATCATTTAAAACCTTACTAGCAATATTTCTTGGCAATTGAGAAGCATTAAAAAAATTAATATTTGGCTCAATCACAATTTGCGAAGCTTGACTAACATGATAAGTCCAAGATTGCTCTTTTACCTTCACAACTACAACCCAGCCCTGAATTGGTTTATATTCTTTAGTGCAACCCTTTTTAAACTCAAAAATACAGCGATTACTAAAAGTGGTCTGAGTCACCTGAGAAATTTTTAAATCCGATACTTGTACTCTAGACCGCACAGAAGCATCTCTTAACACCGCCTCAGAAATATTTCTAGGTAAAGTATTTTGGGCTATTTGTGTTTGTTGGGTTCTGGGAATAGCCAATACTGTATTATTATTACTGATATGGATTCCACCAATCAGCAAACCTGTTAAAGCCAAAGTACAAACAATTGATTTCGATAAGTTACCGTTATTTTTCATCTGTGATAACATAATTTTTTCCGCCTAATCTGTACAACATAGATAAACTTATATACTGTTTTTGCCCGTAATTTGTTCCCTATGAACTGACGCAAGATTTGAATAAAAACCTGATTCTTGGGTAGGGGTAATTCATGAATTACCCCTACTTTCGTTCTGTTTTGTGCAAATGCTGTATCACTTGGAAACTACAGCTAAATTCATCACATTTTCGGAAAACTGACGTTTTAAAGCAGCAAATACCGGACAAGGAGAAGAAGCTTGTAAATTATTCGGTTTACTCCATGTAAAGGGTGCTTGTTGAGCCGCAGACATCCATAATAACTTTTTAGCCCTAGTCATAGCAACATAAAGTAAACGATATTCTTCAGCCATTTTCAGATATTTTGCATCTTCCCAAGCTTGGCTAATATTGGGTATATTTTCTCCTTTTTGATGGAGTGCTGCACGAATTTGGGCGCGTGCTACTTCTGATAATGTAAAATCACCTAAAAATTGACTTTGGGGAGGAACCCAAAAACTTCCAGGAATTAAATTTTCATGTAAAAAAGGCAAAAATACATAATCCCAGTCTAGTCCTTTGGCTTTGTGCATGGTGATAATTGTTAGTTGTCCTTTTTTGGTATATTGTTCTTCTAAATTGTCTGTATCTACTGCTTCAAACCTTTCAGAATTGACAATTTCACTTAAAGCAGAAAGCATTGTAACCATTGAATTATTACCGAACATTTGCAGGTTGACTCTTTCTGCAAGTTTGTCTGCTGTGGCTAATTCTGCTTGATCATATTTTAATGTTAAAGCTAAAAAAGAAATGATTTGATATAGCGGTAATTCTAAACGAGCGCGAAGCAAACTTCGACATAAATGAGCAGCTTTTTGTACTGTTTCTGTTTGGGGAGTTGCTAATGGTCCAGGATATAAAAATTCTTCTGGTAAAATAGCAAGGGTGTTAATATCTTGGGTGGGAATTAATTGACGTTGTACTAAAACCTCTAAGGTAGCTTTTAAATAATCAGGAGAATGGGGGCGATCGCAAAATTGTAATAATGATAAAATCTCTTGAGGTACATGAGAACGTCTTTCTTGTTCTCCCACATCATGAAGTTTAATTTTATGTTCTTTAAATATCGGTTCTAAGGCTTCTGCTAACCATCTACCTTGGCGATTTTCTCTTACTAATACAGCAGCACTGGCTTGGGAATTTTCTTTAAATAACTCTACAACTCTTTGAGAAATTAACTCAACTGTATGATGAATATCACGAGGACTATATAATTCTAAACCTTTTCCCACGGGGACGGGATTAGCATCTGGTTGAGGATCATCAACACTAACAGCTTCAATTTTTTGAGATAAAAATGGTGTTTGTCTGTTTTTATTTGTTGCTAACCAATGACTATTTACCCATTCCAAAGCAAAGTTAGCAGCATCAATAATAATTCTACTACTACGCCCTGCTTGATTCATTGTTGCTAATCTTTGATTTACATGACAATTTTCACAAAATTCACGAAAATAAATCGGATCAGCAGGGGTGAAAGTTGAGTTAATCGCTTGGTTAGGATCACCAACTCTAACTAAATTCAATTTCGATTTATTTACATTATTTTCATCTCCATTTTCATTTTTCTCACTTGCCAATATTTCTAAAAGTTGCGTTTGTAGTTGACTAGAATCCTGGGCTTCATCTTCAAAAACTGCGAAAATTTTATTTTTTTCAACCTGTAAGGCGCTATTATTTTGTAATACCTGTAATGCTCCTAAAATCATATCATCATAGTCAATGAAATCCTGTAATTTCATGATTTTTTGATATTGTTCATACAATCCCGCCGCAATGCGTAAAATTTGATAGGGATCTTGACTTTTTTCACTCCATAAATAAAGTTTTTCCGGTAATATTCCCGAACTTTTAGCTTCATGAATCACGGTATAAGCCAAATCTGGTAATACTTCCGTTCTCAGCACTGACTGACGACGCAATTTTTCTGTTTCTTCTCCGTCAAATTGCTGACCTTCTAACAAGCGGCGATATAGTGCAGGATGGTCATTTATCCATTGTTCTACTGCTATTCTAATGAAGCGATGACTTTGATTAGGAGTAATTAATTTGACTTCATCTAAATGTAACCCTGATAAATCAGGATGACGACTGGCAATATTTAAGGCTAAACCGTGTAAGGTATAAACAACAAAACCTGTTTGCGGTAAGGATAATTCTTTTAACTTGTCGCGGATTTTTAATTTTAGGTTCGCAGCAGCAGAACGGGTAAAAGTAACAACTACCAACTGACGGCGATAATTTTTACCAGTATTGACAGAATCCTCATATTGACGAGCTATAGCAATTGCAGCAGCAGCAGCCATACCCGTAGATTTACCAGCACCCGGAACAGCAGATACAGCCAATGGTCCTGTTTCCCAGTCTGCCATTTGTGTTTGTCCAGGTCGCAAACTTTCACGAATTTTGTTAATATTTTCTCTTAATTTGCTGACAGCTAATTCATAATTCATAATTCATAATTCATAATTCATAATTCATAATTGGTAATAGTTGATTGGGAATCATAAAATTGATTACCCAGTCCCCAATCACCAATCACCAATCACCAATCACCTATTCATCAATTTGCCAAGCATCTTTGGTAAATTCTTCATCGAGAACTTTCTTAGGACGTAAAATGATAATAACTTTACCTAACAAGGTATTTTCTGGTGCAGTTTCAAACCATTGAAAATCAACTTCTCCAGAATTATCAAAGGCAAAGTAACTAGAAGCATCCCAATCTCTTTGATTGCGATCTATCACAACTAAAACAGGTTCTATTTTCGTTTGATTTGGGTTGGGGAAAATATCGCTACTAGCAATAATTACTACTGGATCTTCCGCAGATCGTAACACTTGCCAACCTGGTAAAGCTACCCAAGCTTGTTCTCCAGCGAATTTGACAATTTTAAATGGTTCAATTTCTGTAATTATGGGTACAGCTTTTACAGTTTGAGGTGTTAATGGTAATTCACCAACTACGGGTACAAGGCGGGGTAGTTCTTCATCTGACTCCAGCCGAAAAAAGGGTAGAATGGGGGCGGGACGTTGGGGAACTACGGTAAAATCAGTTAATAATTGTTCGATTTGTTTCCTAGCTGTGGGAGAGTGAACAAAACGCAAACCCTTAGCAATTAAGCGCGATCGCTCTTGTAAATCCGAGTTCTGTCTGGCTAATTTCCAAGCTTGATAAGCTACTGCATCCCCTGGATCGTTGGTAAAACCTTGTGGTGGGGTAGAAAAACGAGAAAAATCTTTAATTGCTTTAGCAACTTCCCGCGCTTCGTCTACATC
This sequence comes from Sphaerospermopsis sp. LEGE 08334, assembly GCF_015207205.1. Taxonomy (NCBI): domain Bacteria; kingdom Bacillati; phylum Cyanobacteriota; class Cyanophyceae; order Nostocales; family Aphanizomenonaceae; genus Sphaerospermopsis; species Sphaerospermopsis sp. LEGE 08334. Next base: position 138,059 of record NZ_JADEXH010000009.1, read on the forward strand.
CAGTTTATGTAAAAAAATCAAATCAGCCGCTGCTGCTCTGTCCTCTTGAGTCAGTAAACGCAGTTCATAAAGAATATCACTAGCTCTTGTACCGTAGTATGCCCGTGTTGCTTCCGATGCACCAAACTTTTCTAAAGAACTGTAAACTTGAGCGCCAACAATCACCTGATTTTGTTGGATTGGCTCAAAACCAGTGGCTTCAAAGATTTCTTGGGGATTGTAACCGTTTTTTTGGAGATAGGCGATCGCTACTCCCCATTCCACCCAGTTACCTTGTTTTTGTCTCAGTTTGACTAATAATTCTTGTGCTGTATCATTAGCAGCATTCCCGGTATCTTGTGTGTTCGATGGTAATTCACTCATAATCCTAAGTATCAAAAGTGCAAACTTCAATTTAAGATGGTGATTAGTAATTAAGCTCTTAATTATCCCTTAAATTTGCGAATTTTAGATTATGGATTTTGGATTTTAAATTGAGGTTGTTCGTTTCACAGCTTGGTTGATGTTGAATTGCTAAAAATCAGGATTTTCAACTCTGCTGTGTATGGAATATCACAAAATTGTGAAGAACATATAAAGAAATTTATGGATAACACAAATCTCGAAATTGAGCAAGTGCGCTCTCAATTCAGTAGTCGTGAACGTGCAAAAAAACTCAAAATCCTGGTAGTGGATGATGAACCAGATAATCTGGATCTACTTTATCGTACCTTTCGTCGTGATTTTAATGTCCTCAAAGCTGACAGTGGTGTCAATGCTCTGCAATTATTAGAAGAAGAGGGTGAAGTAGCCGTCATCATCTCTGATCAACGAATGCCAGAAATGAAAGGAACTGAATTTCTGAGCCGGACTTTACCACAATTTCCCGATACCGTGAGAATTATCCTCACTGGGTTTACTGATATAGAAGACTTAGCAGAAGCAATTAATGCGGGTCAAGTTTTCAAATATATCACCAAACCTTGGGAATCTGGAGAACTCAAGGAAGTAGTCCAAAGAGCAGCAGCAACTTATGATTTACTGAAACAGCGAACAGAAGAACTACGTCGCGCTAATACACAAATGCAGTTGTTGACTGTGCTAGTGGAAGTAACCCAAGCTGCTTCTAGTTTAGAGGAAACTCTAGCTCCCATTGCTCAAGCGTTTAGTGAAAGTTTTACTGCTGATGGTTGTATTGTACAACTGACAGAAGAAAATACTCTGATGGCAACCCAGGGGGTTTACAGTAAAACTGGTGTGTTGGAAAATTGGCTTTCTCAAGATCCACTCTTAGAAGCTGCGATCGCCACTGGTCAAATTCAATCTTGTTTAAATATCCCCAAAGATCCTAATCTCAGTAGTCTTGCTCACTACCAAGCTGCTGGTGTCCAAGCACATTTAATTATCCCTATAATTTATCGTCAGCAAATGTTAGGAGTATTATCCCTACAGTGGCAACAACCTTGTAATTTAAGAGCAGATGAACTCAAATTAATTCATCTGTCAGTGCAATTAGTGGCGATCGCTCTTTCTAGTAGTCATAGCAGGTGACAGGTGACAGGTGACAGGTGACAGGTGACAGTAAGAAGACAAAAGGCAAGAGCTTGTCCTAAGTTGACAATTTACTAGACAAACCTGTACACTCATAGACAAGACTATGAGTGACTTTATGTTTAAACCTCATGAATTTGCTAAAAAAATCGGAGTTTCAGTCAAGACCTTGCAAAGATGGGATGTTGAAGGAAGACTTCCAGCCAAAAGAACATTGTCGGGGCATCGTTT